>NZ_JBFUJD010000071.1:0-29363 GCF_056401555.1 Caulobacter sp. P4_E5 | reverse complement strand
CTCCATCAAGGCTGTGGACAGTGGAATGTCGCGGCGGGGTCTAGACCCGTCGCGCCCCGGCCTCAAGCCCTCTTTCCCGTTTCGCTGCACTGCGGCAAAGATGCCTGAACAACGATAAGGAGCGCAGGGGATGAGCAAGACCGATCCGGGGCATTTCTTCGAGGACTTCAAGCTGGGCCAGAGACTGGTCCACGCCACGCCTCGAACCGTCACCAGCGGCGATGTCGCGCTCTATACGGCGCTGTACGGGCCGCGCTTTTCGCTGTTCTCGTCCGACGAATTCGCCCGCGCCTGTGGCCTTTCCGCCGCGCCCGTCGACCCGCTGATCGCCTTCCACGTCGTGTTCGGCAAGACCGTGCCCGACACCAGCCTGAACGCCGTGGCCAATCTCGGCTATGCCGAGGGCCGGTTCCTGGCCCCGGTGTTCCCGGGCGACACCCTGAGCGCCGTCTCCGACGTGATCGGACTGAAGGAGAACTCCAACAAGAAAACCGGCGTCGTCTATGTCCGCACCACCGGCGTCAACCAGCGCGGCGAGGCGGTGCTGAGCTATGTGCGCTGGGTGATGGTCCGCAAGCGCGACGAGGCGGCGACGATCGCTGTGCAAGAGATTCCGAACCTGTCAGCAGCCGTCGCTCCGGCTGACCTGGCGCCGCCGCCCGGTTTGGATTTCTCCGGCTATGACTGGGCGCTGGCCGGCGCGCCGCACGCCTTCGAGGACTATGCGGTCGGCGAGAAGATCGACCATGTCGACGGCATGACGGTCGAGGAGGCCGAGCACCAGATGGCCACGCGCCTGTGGCAGAACACGGCCAAGGTCCATTTCAACCAGTTCGAGCGGGCCAAGGATCCTTCCGGCCGGCGCCTCGTCTATGGCGGGGTGGTGATCTCGACCGCCAAGGCCCTGTCCTTCAACGGATTGCAGAACGCCGGGCTGATCCTGGCGATCAACGGCGGCCGCCACGTGGCTCCGTTCTTCGCCGGCGGCACGGTGTTCGCCTGGAGCGAGGTGCTGGACAGGGCCGATCTGGGGTCGGTCGGCGCCTTGCGCCTGCGGCTGGTGGCGACCCGGGACCGGCCTTGCGAGGCGTTTCCGGACAGGGACGCGGAAGGGGTCTACGATTCCGCCGTCATTCTCGACTTCGACTACTGGGCGGCGGTTCCGAAACGTGGCTGATTTTGAGCTCGACCCCGCCTTCGTCCCCACGTCGCACAAGATCGCCGACCTGCCGCTGTGCGAGATCCGCCTGCAGGATGATGTCCGCTATCCGTGGCTGGTGCTGATCCCGCGCCAGCCCGGGCTGCGCGAGATCGAGGAGCTGGACACCGCCCACCGCATCCAGCTGATGGAAGAGATCGTCCTGGCCGGAACCGCCGTGCGGGCGGTCGGAGCGGCGCTGGGGCTCGCCGTCGACAAGCTGAACGTCGGAGCCCTGGGCAATGTCACGGCTCAGCTGCATGTCCATGTGGTGGGCCGCCGGCAAGGCGACCCGGCCTGGCCCGGCCCGGTTTGGGGCCACAGTCCGGCCACGGCCTACACGGCCGAAGGACTCGCGGCCCCGATCGAAGCCGCGCGGCGGGCGTTGAAGGCTTAGGCGGCTTCTCGGCGGAAAGGCCTCAACGCCGCTTTTTCTTGGTCGACCCTTTCTTGGCCGCCGCCTTGCCTTTGCGGCTGGCGGTCGCCTTGGCCTTGCCGCCCTTGCCCTTCTTGAGGGCCGAAGCCTTGCCCTTCTTGGCGGCGGCCGCGCACTTGGCCTTGGCGGCCTTCAGGGCCTTGCCCTTCTTGCCCTTGGTCGAGCAAGCGGGCGCCGCGACGGCGGCCGGACGGCTGACGGCCGCCACGCGCGGCGGCCAGACATAGGGGCCACGGCCTTGGGACTCGTAGCCGAGCGGGGCCTGAGGCAGGACGTGCTCGGCGACCACCGGCTGGTTGGCGCCATTCTCGGCCAGCTCGCCCGACCAGCGCGTCTCGCCGGCCTGCCGCAAGGTCAGAACCGACGACTGGCCGCCCTTGGGGCTGAAGCGGATGACCATCTCGCCGCCGTCGTGGCGCAGGTCCTCGATCAGGCCGGTAGAGCCCACGGCGCCCGACCGCCGGACGTCGCGCCAGGCGCCTTCCAGCTCGCCCAGGCCGCCGGCCTTGTCGACGATCTGCAGGGCGTAGAGCTGGGCGCCGTCGGGTCCCGTAACCCGCCAGCCGCCGTCCAGCGGCCCTTGCAGGTTCTGGGCGGCCGCGATCGAGCCCTTGACCCGCATCTCATAGACCTGGGCCGTGGTCAGATAGCCGCCGGGCGTGGCCGAGGTCTCCGGCTCGGGCGGCGGGATCGGCAGGAGCGTCGCCCTGTGCTTCGGCGCCGGCTTGTTGGCGGTCTCGGCCGTCTCCTCGTCGGTGGTCTGGTTGCTCTGCGAGATCAGGTCGCCCAGCGGATCCAGCGCCTGCGGAACCTGGGCGGAGCCCGCGCCTGGGGCCGAAGCGCTTGGGGCCGAAGCGCTCGGGACGGCGGTGCTGACCGGCGCGTCAGCGCTGGGAACCGGAGGCGAGGCGGGCGGGGCGGCCACCCGGGGAAGCGGTGCGGGGGTCGCGGTCGGGGCCTGCCGCGCCAGCGCCGGGCTGGCGATCAGGACGACGGAAAGAACGATAGCCCGCATTCGCAACCTTCTAGTACCCCCCGAGCCGGTCCGTCGCGGACAGGCTCGTCTTTCCGAATATCAGGGCTCAGGCCCCGCGCCCCGCGATGGCCTCCGCCACCGCGACAAGACGCTGGGCCTGCGCCAGATGCAAGCGTTCGGCCATCTTGCCGTCCACCCGCAAAGCACCTTTGCCAGCATTTTCGGGCGCGTTGAAGGCCGCGATGACCGCCTGACTCCAGGCGATGTCCTCGGGCGAGGGCGAGAAGACCCGATTACAGATCGCCAGATGCTTCGGATGGATCAGGGTCTTGCCGTCGAAACCGAAATCGACGCCCTGGACGCAGACGGCCTCCAGGGCGTCGAGGTCCTCGATGTCGTTGTGCACCCCGTCCAGGATCGTCAGGCCGTGGGCCCGCGCGGCGGCCACCGACAGGGTCAGCAGCGGCAGGAACGGCGCCCGGTCGGGGGTCTGGCGGGCCCGCATCTCCTTGGCGAAGTCGTTGACGCCCATCACCCAGGCCGACAGGCGCGTGCCATGCGTCGCGCCGGCGATCTCCCAGAGGTGGAAGGCGGCCCTCGCCGTCTCGATCATGGTCCATAGCCGGGTCGCGGGCGGGGCGGCGTTCAGGTGCTGGTCATAGAGCCGGACATCGTCGGCGTCGTCGACCTTGGGGACCAGCACCGCGTCCGGCCCCGCCTCGGCGGCGGCCCTCAGGTCCTCGGCGCCCCAGGGGGTGTCGAGACCATTGACCCGGATCACCACCTCGCGCGCCCCGAAGCCGCCGGCCTTGACCGCCGCCACCGCCGCCTCGCGCGCGGCCAGCTTGGCCTCGGGCGCGACGGCGTCCTCCAGGTCGAGAATGATCACGTCCGCGTCCAGGGTCCGGGCCTTCTCGACCGCCTTGGCGTTCGAGGCCGGCATGTAAAGGGCGCTGCGGCGCGGGCGGTCGGTCATAGCGTTCATAGGACTCCCCTGCTTTTTGTCTGTTTCCACGACCTTAGCATTGCTGCGCCGCAGCAAAAGCCTTCCCCTTAAATCACTTTCTTGGGCGATAACCGGGCTTGGCGCCCGGCCCACGGGGTCTAGGATCACGTCATGAGCACGACGCGGTACGACAAGAGCGCCAAGAACGTCCTGGGCGGCGAGCTGGCTTCCTGCTCGCTGGACCCGGTCACCGGCTTCTACCGCAACGGCTGCTGCGAGACCGGGCCGCACGATCTAGGCCTGCACACGGTGTGCGCGGTGATGACCGACGACTTCCTGGCCTTCTCCAAGGCTCGCGGCAACGATCTGTCGACCCCACGCCCCGAACTGGCCTTTCCAGGCCTCAAGGCCGGCGACCGCTGGTGCCTGTGCGCCGGCCGCTGGAAAGAGGCCCTCGACGCCGGCATGGCCCCGCAGGTGGTGCTGGAAGCGACGCACGAGGAAATGCTGGCCGTAGTGACCTTGGGCGTCCTGAAGGACTACGCGGTGGCGTGAACACGGCGTCTCGGCTTCACGCGGCGATCCGCTGAAGTTGGTGGGGAGGCGACGGAGCGGCCGGGCGAACCCGGAGACCGTAAGGGTTTGTGTGTTTCGGCTCGCTTGTCCGCTCCGCCAGGCTGTTCTCTGCCGTGAGGACGGCGGGCGTGAGCGTTATCTGCTCGGGCCTCCGCTACCCCCGGACGGGCGTGGACCAACTGGATCGGCTATTCCGTCTCCAGCTCGGCGATCCACGATAGGCGGTTTGTACGATCACCGCCCTGTCGCTCCGCTGACGATTTGGTCCCGGACGGTCCCATCACTCGCGCGCGCTCCTAAAGAGTAAGCCGCGCGACCTGACGACACCGCCGGGAACCGCCAGCGGCCCCGCTCAACCTATCCCCATCGCCGCTTTGGGCCGGATCCAAGCGCCCTCCCCTTGCGACGGGGACAGCGATGATTGTGCAGCGGGATTGAACGCGGATCATTCAGATCTGCGTAAAATCGACAAGCGCTTGATTTCGCTGGGTTCGATTTCGCGAATTCCGGGGATACAGCGCGCTCAGTCCCCGTAGTCGCCCCATGAATCCCTCTCTCTGAGAGAGAGGGAGGGGCCCACGCGAAGCGTGGGAGGGTGAGTGGTTACACCCTCAGCCGGCGTGCCGGCACGTCGCTCGCAACAACGCCAAGATCGCCCAGGGGCTTCGCCTACCCACTCACCCTCCCACCGCTCCGCGGCGGGCCCCTCCCTCTCTCCATGAGAGAGGGATTTCGGGTGCGTGCCCTTGCTTGGGTGAGAACCTTCTTCCCGGTAAAGGAGCCCACTCACGCCAACGGATACTCCCGCTCCAGCCGGTAGGCTGAGCCCTCGTGGGTTCGCCAGCTGGAATAGAGCCCGAACCGGTCGACGCGGAAGCTGGGCGAGCGCAGCAGGTTGTTGGCCTGGATCCAGGCGCCGACCTCCGGGACGGACGGACGCTTCAGATAGGCCAGGGTGACGTGGGGCGTATAGAGCCGGCCCTCGGGCTTGAGGTCGACCTCGCGGCAGGCGCGCTCGTTGGCCTTCTGCAGCTGGCGTAGCGGCGCGCTGTCCCCCACCCCGGCCCAGACGGCGTGGATGTCGACGCCCTCGCCGAAGACGCCCGCGCCGACGAGTTCGAGATCAAAGGCCGGGGCGGCGATCTGCGCCAAGGCCTCGTCCAGCTCGGCGGCCACCGGCTCCTGCACGTCGCCGATGAAGCGCAGGGTGATGTGGAACGCCTCCAGCGGCCGCCAGCGCGCGCCCTCTATGCCGTGCTGGCGCGTCACCAGGCCCTGGCCGATCTCCGGCGGAACGGCGATGGCGGTGAACAGGCGGATCATCGGACCTAAACGCTCTCGGGCGGGATTCAGGGACAGGGATTGGGCTGGCGAGCGTGGATGGCGTTGACCGCCTTTTCCAGCTCATCCGTCCAGGTCACGTCGAAGGCGTCGATATTGGTCTTCAGCTGGGCCATCGAGGTCGCCCCGATGATCGTGGCGGTGACGAACGGCCGCGTATCGCAGAACTTCAGCGCCAGCTGAGCCGGTTCGAGACCGGCCCGGGCCAGGTCCACATAGGCGCGGAACGCCTCCTGAGCGCCGGGGCCCTCGTAACGCTGCATGCGGTTGTAGAGCGCCTTGCGCGAGCCTTCGGGCAGGCCGCCGTCCAGGTACTTGCCGGTCAGCTGGCCCTGGGCCAGGGGCGAATAGGCCAGCAGGCCGACCTGTTCGCGCATGGCGATCTCGGCCAGGCCGTATTCGAAGGTGCGGTTGGCCAGGTGATAGGCGTTCTGGATCGAGGCGATCCGCGGCAGACCTTTAGCCTCGCTCTCGGCCAGGAAGCGCATCACGCCCCAGGGGAACTCGTTGGAGACCCCGATATGGCGGATCGAGCCCTTCTTCACATGGGCGTCCAGCGCTTCGAGGATATCGCCGAACGACTCGAAGTCCTGATCGTAGTCCTTGTAGGTCTGGCCGCCGAACACCCGCACCTGGCGGTCGGGCCAGTGCAGCTGGTAGAGGTCGATATAGTCGGTCTTCAGGCGCCGCAGCGAGCCCTCGACCGCCTCGTCGATCTGGGCGCGGGTCTGGCGGGTGACCGATCCGTCCTTGCGCATCCAGGAGAGGCCGCCGAACGCCGCCCCCTGGCCGGCTGCCTTGGAGGCCAGCACGATCTCGTGGCGCTTGCCGGTCTTTTCGAACCAGGAGCCGATATATTCCTCGGTCCGGCCCTGCGTTTCGGGACTGGGCGGGCTGGCGTACATCTCGGCCGTATCCCAGAAGGTGACCCCGCGCCCCAGCGCGTAGTCCATCTGCGCGTGGGCCTCGGCTTCGGTGTTCTGCGAGCCCCAGGTCATGGTGCCCAGGCAGCAGCGCGACACCGACACGTCCGTGCGACCCAGCTTGGCGTATTCCATATGAGGCCCCTCGCGCCTTTTTCGTCTCGATGACGTTCTTAAGGGGTCCCGCCGGCAATTGAAAAGCGCCCGGCCTTTCGCGAACGCATACCATGAACGCATCCGAGGGGGATTGCGCGACGGGCCAGGACACCCGATATTTCGAAGGCGTCCATCGTGGGCGCTTTAGCTCAAGGGCTTATTCGATGAACGACCTCAACCGCGGCTACGCGCGCTCGATCCCGGCGGATCGCGCCGACATGTCGGTTGACGCCGGCCTGCGTAGTTTCATGCTTGGCGTCTACAACAAGATGGCGCTGGGCCTTCTGCTGTCGGCCGTCCTGGCCTTCGTGACCAGCTACTATCAGCCGGTGGCGAGCACGCTCTACGTGCTGACCCCGGACGGTCGCCTGGCCGGCTTCACCCTGCTGGGCACGGTCCTGCGCTTCGCCCCGCTGGCCATGATGTTGTTCGCCATGTTCGGCATGAAGAACCCGACGGCTCGCTCGTCCGGCATCTTCTACTGGGCGCTGGTGAGCACGATCGGCGCGGGCCTTGGCCTGTGGCTGCTGGTCTATAATGTCCAGTCGGTGTTCGCGACCTTCCTGGTCACGGCCATCGCCTTCGGCGGCCTCAGCTTGTTCGGCTACACGACCAAGAAGGACCTGTCGGGTTTCGGCAGCTTCCTGATCATGGGCCTGATCGGCCTGGTGATCGCCTCGCTGGTCCAGATGTTCCTGCACCTGCCGGGCCTCAGCTTCATCATCAGCCTGCTGGGCGTGTTGATCTTCGCGGGCCTGACCGCCTACGACACCCAGAACCTGAAGATGACCTACTACCAGCTGGGCGGTGAGCAGCAGTCGATGGCCGTGGCCACCAACTACGGCGCGCTGAACCTGTATCTGAACTTCATCAACCTGTTCCAATTCCTGCTCAGCCTGATGGGCGGCCGCCGCTAAGGCGAAGGCAGGGATCGAAAACGACGAAGCCCCGGCGGGAAACCGCCGGGGCTTTTTCTTTGGCTGTATCGCGCCCACATTGGCGCGGGGCGCGATGGAGAAGACGATGATCCGAACACTCGGCCTGGCCGCCGTCGCTGCCTTGACCATCGCCGCCGGCGCACGAGCCGAGACGGTCATTCCGCCCTATCCATCGGCCGGCAGGACGCCCGTCCTGGCGACGCCTCTGAACCTGAAGCCCGCCGGCCCCGTCGAACTCCGCTACGCCCAGGCGCCGACGCCTCTGCCGCGCGGCGTGGCCAGAACCTCGGTGGAACGGCGCGCGGGCGGCGTCACCGGATCGGCCGGCGTGCTCTGCGGCCTGCAGCCCAACATGGACGATAGCGGCGTTGGCACGGCGCGCGGCTATGACAACGAGGGCCGCTTCGTCGGCGCCAAGCTGGCGTTCTCGTTCTAGGGCGGACTCAGTCGACGACCGAGAACTTGCCCTTCTCGAACACCCGCAGCACCTGGGTCAGTTCGTGGCCGCGCTTGAGGATCATGCCGCCCTGGCCCAGCACCGCCCAGGCGCCCTGCTTGCGGGCCAGGGCCGGGCGCTTCTCGACGCGATAGAGCGGCGCCTCGGCCGCGTGGCGGAAGATCGAGAAGACGGCGCAGTCCGAGAGGCCGGCGATGCCGTAGTCGCGCCATTCGCCGGCCGCCACCATGCGGCCGTAGAGGCGCATCAGCTGGTCCAGCTCGCGCCGCTCGAAAAAGACGACGCCGCCGACGCCGGAACCAGACGGGCCGGAACCCGATGGGGAGGTGGGCTGGGAGTCCAAGGCCATCGAGGGAATCTAGTCCCAAATCCGAGGATTGGAACAGGCCGGCCGCGAAATGAGGCGACGCCGCGTTCATCCGTGTCCGGCCGGTCACGCCCGCACAAAATGACACTCCCCGGTCATGGTGCGCCTCGATATGACCTTATTTCGGTCCTTCGCCCGCCCCCTTGCGGGTCGATAACAACATTGTCGGCTGATCGGACACCCTGTGGTCCAGGATCCTGAACAGCCCCCCCAGCCCCCCAGATCGCGGGCCGGTCAGCCGACAAACCTAAATATCCCCTCCCCCAATGAGCCCGCGCGGATCCTCCCCCCACCGCGCGGGTTTTTTGCATTCGCGGTCCTGGAAAGGTCGGCCGCATCAGGAACACGACCCGCCCTGAAACGACCTTTGTTTGGTCCAGCCCTCGCCTGGATGGGCCGCGATAAGAACAGCGTCGACGAAGAGCGGACCGGGGTCCTGTCCAGCCCCCCAGCCCGCCCCGGTCACGAGACGCTTCTCGCCGACACGCAAAAGGAACCCGCGTGGCCCGTCCCCTCCGGCCACGCGGGTTTTTTGTTGTCCGTCGCTAGAAGACGAGGAGCGCTCAGCGCTCGAGGGTCGTGGCTGTCAGAACGCCCAGGATCCGGCCGCCCTTGGCGCCCTGCACCAGGATCACCGTCTCGAGGTCGGGATCGGCGCCTATGGCGGTCGGCAGGCGGTAGAGCTTGGGCCGGCCGGCCCAGGGGCCCAGCTTGACCAGCTCGCGCACCACGTTGCGGTGAACAAAGGTCTGGCCCTTGTTGTCGCCGCGTTTGACGACGATGTCCTGCTCGCGCGGGTCGTAGCGCACCAGCCAGACCTCGCCGCCGCCGCGCGGGGCGGGGGCCGAGCCGACGGCGACGCGCGCCTTGCCGACGAACTGCATGTCCGGCGGGTTGAGCGGCGCGCGGGCGGCCGTCTTGATCAGGTCCTCGACCGCCTCGGCCTTGGCGCCGGAGGCCTGAACACGCCCGCCGACCACGATCTGAGGCGTGGGCACGTCGCGCAGGGCGAACTTCTTGGCGTAGGCGCGCTGGCGCTCGGCGAAGATCGGCTTGGCGAAGGTGTCCTTCCAGCCGAGATAGTCCCAGTAGTCGACCGAATAGGTCAGCGCCAGGACGCCGTCGCGCTTGGAGAGGTCGGCCGCCAGCTGGTTGGCCTTGCCGCAGGACGAACAGCCCTGGGCGGTGAACAGCTCGACCACGACAGGCGTTCCGGCCCTCGCCGCCGGAACCTTGGGAGGCTGGGCCCACGCGGCGGACCCCCACGACAGGGAGACGACGACGCCGGACAGGGCCAGGCAGAGCAGGGAAAGGGCGGCCTTACGCATTGCGGGTCACTTAAGCCAAGAACGCTCGATATATCCGTTCACGAGGCCGTGAATGGCTATGTCGGGTGGGGAGAAAACGGGGAGACACCGTTGTCAGGGCCTCCCGCAAAGAAAACGGCCGGCCCCCGCGAGGAAGCCGGCCGTCTCATTCAGGCGTCGAACCTCGCGGCTCAGCTAGCCGACTTGGCCAGGTTGCGCAGCACGTAGTTCAGCACGCCGCCGTTCTTGAAGTACTCCAGCTCGGTCGGCGTATCGATGCGGCAGCGGACCGGGAAGCGGGCGATGCGGCCGTCGCTCGGGCGATAAAGCTCGACGATCAGCTGCTTGCGCGGCGACAGGTCCTGCAGGCCGCGGATCGAGACGATCTCCTCGCCCGTCAGCTCCAGCTTCTGCCAGCCGTCCTGGACGAACTGCAGCGGCAGCACGCCCATGCCGACCAGGTTCGAGCGGTGGATGCGCTCGAAGCTCTCGCAGATCACCGCGCGGACGCCCAGCAGCTTGGTGCCCTTGGCGGCCCAGTCACGCGAGCTGCCGGTGCCGTATTCCTTGCCGCCGAACACGACCGCCGGGCGGCCCTCGGCCTGGTACTTCATGGCCGCGTCGTAGATCGACATCACTTCGCCGGTCGGGAAGTGCTTGGTCACGCCGCCTTCGATGTCCGGCGTGATCTTGTTGCGGATGCGGATGTTGGCGAACGTGCCGCGCATCATCACCTGGTGGTTGCCGCGGCGGGCGCCGTAGCCGTTGAAGTCCACCGGCTGCACGCCGTTGTCGATCAGGTACTGGCCGGCCGGGCTGGTCGTCTTGATCGAACCGGCCGGGCTGATGTGGTCGGTGGTGATCGAGTCGCCGAACACGGCCAGGACGCGGGCTTCCACGATGTCGGTGACCGGGGTCGGGGTCATCGAGATGTTCGGGAAGTACGGCGGGTTCTGGACGTAGGTCGAGTCGCCTTCCCAGGCGTAGGTCTGGCCGCCGGTCACCTTGATGCCCTGCCAGTTCTTGTCGCCCTTGAAGACGTCGGCGTAGCGGGTGGCGAACATCTTGTCGGTGACGGCCTTGCGCTGCAGGGTCGCGATGTCCTCGTTCGAAGGCCAGATGTCCTTCAGGAAGACGTCGTTGCCCTTCTTGTCCTGGCCGAGCGGCTGGGTGACTAGGTCGATCTTCATCGTGCCGGCCAGGGCGTAGGCCACCACCAGCGGCGGCGAGGCCAGGTAGTTGGCGCGGACGTCCGGGTTCACGCGGCCTTCGAAGTTGCGGTTACCCGAGAGCACGCTACAGGCGACCAGGTCGTTGTCGTTGATCGTCTTGCTGATGGCTTCCGGCAGCGGGCCCGAATTGCCGATGCAGGTGGTGCAGCCGTAGCCGACCAGGTTGAAGCCCAGGGCGTCCAGATGCTTGGTCAGGCCTGCCTTCAGCAGATAGTCGGTGACCACCTGCGAGCCGGGGGCCAGCGAGGTCTTCACCCACGGCTTGACCTTCAGGCCCTTGGCGACCGCGTTCTTGGCCACCAGGCCGGCGGCGATCAGCACCGAGGGGTTGGAGGTGTTGGTGCACGAGGTGATGGCCGCGATGACCACGTCGCCGTGGCCGACGTCGAAGTTTTCGCCTTCCACCGGGGCGCGCAGGTCGGGCTGCTCGGCCTTGCCGAACTCACCGGCCAGCGACTCGGCGAACTTGTACGAGGCGTCCGACAGCAGCACGCGGTCCTGCGGGCGCTTGGGGCCGGCCAGCGACGGGAGCACGCTGGACAGGTCCAGTTCCAGGGTGTCGGTGAAGGTCGGCTCGGGCACGCCCGGCTCCCACCACAGACCCTGTTCCTTGGCATAGGCTTCCACCAGGGCGACGCGTTCCGGCGTGCGGCCGGTGCCCTTCAGATAGGCCACGGTCGAGGCGCTGATCGGGAAGAAGCCGCAGGTGGCGCCGTATTCCGGGGCCATGTTGGCGATCGTCGCCTGGTCTTCCAGGGTCAGGTTGGCCAGGGCGTCGCCGTAGAATTCGACGAACTTGCCGACCACGCCCTTCTTGCGCAGCATCTGGGTGACGGTCAGGACCAGGTCGGTGGCCGTCGCGCCTTCCGGCATGGCGCCGGTCAGCTTGAAGCCGATGACTTCCGGGATCAGCATCGGGATCGGCTGGCCCAGCATGGCCGCCTCGGCCTCGATGCCACCCACGCCCCAGCCCAGCACGGCCAGGCCGTTGACCATGGTCGTGTGGCTGTCGGTGCCGACGACGGTGTCGGGATAGGCGACGTCCTCGCCGTCGACCGTGTTGGTCCAGACGGTTTGGGCGAGATATTCGAGGTTCACCTGGTGGCAGATGCCGGTGCCGGGGGGAACGACGCGGAAGTTGTTGAACGCCGACGAGCCCCAACGCAGGAAGCGGTAGCGCTCCAGGTTACGCTCGTACTCGCGCTTGACGTTGTTCTCGAACGCCTTCGGATCGCCGAAGTTGTCGACCATCACCGAGTGGTCGATGACCAGGTCGACGGGGTTCAGCGGGTTGATCTTGGCCGGGTTGGCGCCCAGGGCGACCATGGCGTCGCGCATGGCGGCCAGGTCGACGACGGCGGGCACGCCCGTGAAGTCCTGCATCAGCACGCGGGCCGGGCGGAAGCTGATCTCGTGCTCGACCGCGCCCTTGTTGGCCAGCCAGGCGGCGACGGCCTTCAGGTCGTCTTCGTTGACCGAGACGCCGTCTTCGTTGCGCAGCAGGTTTTCCAGAAGCACCTTCATCGAGACCGGCAGGGACGAAGTTCCGGTCAGACCGGCTTCCTCGGCGGCGCGAAGGCTGTAATAGACGTAGGTCTTGCCGCCGACGGTAAGCTCGCGACGGGCTTTCAGGCTGTCCATAGACGCCATTCTCAAGGATCCTTCTCTGTCCACGGCCGCCCGAAAACCGCTCCCGGGATCACGCGCTAATCGGAAGGGACACACAGGTTCCGCCTCCGCGCCGCGTACCACCCATAACGACTGGAGGGGGACGACCGCGCGCTTCTTAGCGCCGCCGTCGCTCAACGTCCATGTCGCGCGCGGGGTCTTGGCGTGTTGAGAGTTGTTCTCATTCAGGATCTGGCGATCACGCGTGGCGAGCGCCGGCTGTTTTCGCGCCTGGGTCTGACCCTGCGAGCCGGCGAGGCGGCGGCCCTGGTCGGGCGCAACGGGGCGGGCAAGACCAGCCTGCTGCGCGCCGTCGCCGGCCTGCTGCGACCGGCCGAAGGGGCGGTGAGCTTCGAAGGCGAAACCGGTCCGATCGAGGCCGAAACGGCGCGGGCCGAGCACCTGCATCTGCTGGGCCACCAGGACGGGCTGAAGTCCAGCCGCACCGCCTGGGAGGAACTGCGCTTCCAGACCCTGTGGACCGGCGGGACCGAGGACAGCGCCCGGGCGGCGGCCAAGCGGTTCGACCTCACCCGATTGCTGGACCTGGAGGTCCGCCGCCTGTCGGCCGGTCAGCGCCGCCGCCTGGCCCTGGCCCGGCTGGCGGCCAGCCCCCGGTCGCTGTGGCTGCTGGACGAGCCGATGGCGCCGCTGGACGCCGGCCAGCGCGAAGCGTTCGGCGTCGTGATGGCCGAGCACCTGGCGGCCGGCGGCATGATCCTGGCCTCGGTGCACGACCCGTTGCCGATCGCGGCCCGTCAGGTCGAGGTCGACGCATGAAGGCGTTCGGCGTCCTCCTGCGGCGGGAGCTGGCCCTGGCCTGGGGACGGGGCGGCGGGCCGCTGCTGGCCCTGACCTTCTATGCCTGCGTCGTCGTGCTGTTGCCGATGGCCTCCGGCCGGGCGCCCGAACGCCTGGCCGCCATCGCCCCGGGCATCGCCTGGCTGGCCTTGGCGCTGGCCGCGCTGCTTTCGCTCGAGAGATTGTTCGAGCGCGACTACGAGGACGGGACCTTGGACCTGTTAGCCCTGGGTCCCGCGCCGCTGGAGGCCGTGGCGGTCGCCAAGTGCCTGGCCCAGTGGCTGGCCACCGGCGCGCCCCTGGCCTTGGCCGCGCCCGTCGCGGCCCTGATGCTGGGCGCCGAGCTCAAGGTCATGCCGCTGCTGGTGCTGTGCGCCCTGGCCGGCGGCCTGGCCTTCGCCTTCCTGGGCGGACTGGGCGCGGCCCTGGCCCTGGGCAGCAAGCGCGGCGGCCTGCTGGTGGCGGTGATCGTGCTGCCGCTGTTCGCCCCGCCGGTGATCTTTGGGGCCGGGGCGCTGGACGGCTTCTCGGCCGGCTTGCCGTGGACCGGCGGCCTGATGCTGCTGCTGGCCTATTGCGCCGGCGCGGTGGCGCTGACGCCGCTGGCCATGGGCGCGGCGTGTCGGAATGCGTTGGATTGAGCTGTCACTTCAACCGCTCCCAAACTGTGTCATCCCGGCCGAAGCGTAGCGTAGAGCCGGACCCAGGGGCGGCCGGCACAGCGTTCACGCACCCCCTGGGTCCCGGACAAGCGCTGCGCGCTTTCCGGGATGACACGCGTTTTTTGCCTGGAGAGTTTTCTAAGCCGTCGGCGCCACCGTCGCCTGAACGTCACCCGCCCCCGTCTTCCGCTCGCCCAGCACCACCGCGAAGCTGCCGCCGATGATCAGCAGGCCGCCGGCGAACAGGGCCGCCGTCAGGTGGTCGCCGAACAGCAGCACGCCGCAGGCCGCGCCGATCAACGGCTCGATATTGATGAACACCCCGGCGCTGGCGGCCCCGACCTTGGAGGCCCCGAACTGCCAGGCGGCCGTGGCCAGCAGGGTCGCCAGCACGCCCTGGGCGAGGACGGCGATCCAGACCGGCGGGCTGAGGTCCAGCTTCGGCGGGCCGTGCATGACGAGGGCGATCGGCAGGATGGTGAAGGCCGCCACGATGATCGACACCGCCGGAATGGCCATGGCGTTGGGGGCCGGCGGCGCGCGGCGCAGGGTCAGCAGCCAGGCCAGGAAGATGAACAGGGCCCCGATCGACAGGGCCACGCCATAGGGCGAGCTGGCCCCGTCCGGCTTGCCGGCGATCAGGGCCGCGCCCAGGGTCGCCGCCGCCACGCCGGCCCACGAGGCCTTGGAGACCTTCTCGCCCAGCACCTTGGCGCTGACCGCGATCAGGGCCGGCATGGCTCCGACCAGCAGGGCCGCGACCGTGACGCTGACATGGGCCAAGCCCTCGAACTGGACCAGGAAGGCCACCCCGTACAGCACGCCCGACAGCAGCACGATCGGCGAGCGGAACAGGGCGCGGACCTCGGGGCGGCGCAGGGCGAACGGCGCGGCGGCGGCGGCGGCCACGGCGAAGCGCAGCAGCACCATGTGGGCCGCGTCGGTTTCGCTCAGGATCAGCTTGCCGGTCGGAAAGCCCAGGCCCCAGCAGATCCCCGCGAGGGCCAGGGCGACGAAAGCGATCGACTTCATGCGAACTCCGCGCCGTGAAAAAGGTCGGACGGGTCGCCTCGCGCGACGCCGTCGCGCGTGCTTTAGACCATCGTGTGTCCTGGAACTGGCAGCTGACATAGCGCTCGGACGCGCCAGCGCAAGGCGGCCCTATCTTCGACGGCGTCTCGGGCGTCCGCCAAACATGTAACATTGTTCATCAACGCGGACATTTTCGCGCCATATCCCGATGGCCAAGCTCCCGTCATCATTACGACAGGGAGCTCACACCATGCGTAAAACGCTTACCCGCCTGGCGCTGGCCGGCGCCGCCGTCACCGTCCTGGCCGCCGGGACCGCCATGGCCCAGATCCCGCCGCCGCCTCCCCCGGCGGGGCCGGCGGGACCGGCGGCGCCGATGCCCTTCATGGACGCGATGACCGCCATGGGTCCGAGCATGGGCGACATGATGTTCATGCACCACGGCCTCCGCGCCGATCCGGAAAAGCGCGCCCAGCGCCTGCGCGACGTCCTGCAGCTGCGCCCCGATCAGGACCCCGCGCTAAAGGCCTATGTCGAGGCCACCGCGCCGAAGATGGTGATCCACAAGGAACAGATCTCGAAGGATAAGCTCGACAAGCCCGGATCCGACAAGAAGGACAGCGACAAGATGGAGTGGGCCGAGGCCAAGCCGCCAACGACGCTCGAGCGCCTCGACCACATGACCAAGGCCGCCGACGCCATGAAGGCGCGCGCCGAAGCCACCCGCGCCTTCTACACGGCCCTGACTCCCAGCCAGCAGAAGACCTTCGACGTGCTGGGCTTGGGCGAGGGTGCGGGCGGCGATGACCACGTCTTCATCCGCCGCTTCGACACTCGCGCCCCGATCGCCAAGGACGGCGAGCGCAAGGTCATCATCCAGCGCAAGGTCGGCTGACCCCGACCGGGCGTGAAGGCGCGGCGGGCCTGCAACCGCCGCGCCTTCTCCCGCTTCCTGGCTTCCGTAGAGATACGGCCATTGCCCGCGCCGACGCGCCGCTCTAGAGCGTGATCATGGACGCGCGCCACCCGTTCGATTTCCTGACCAATCCCGAGCGGTTCATGGCCTTCTCGCGATGGGCCGCGCCGTTGCTGGGCGCCTTGTCCGTCGCCGCCGGGATCGCCGGCCTGGTCATGACCTTCCTGGTCCCCGAGGACTATCAGCAGGGCGACACGGTGCGGATGATGTTCATCCACATCCCGGCCGCCTCGATCTCGCTGTTCATCTATGTCTGCCTGGGCGTCGCCAGCTTTCTGGCCCTGGTGTTCCGCCAAGCCCTGGCCGATCTCGCCGCCCAGGCCTGCGCGCCGCTGGGCGCCGCCTACACCGCCCTGGCCCTGATCACCGGTTCGCTGTGGGGCAAGCCGATGTGGGGAACCTGGTGGGTGTGGGATGCGCGCCTGACCTCGGTGCTGGTGCTGCTGTTGTTCTATCTCGGCTACATGACCCTGCGCGGGGCGCTGGAGGACGAGCAGAAGGCCGCGCGCGCCGCGGCGATCCTGGCCCTGGTCGGGCTGATCAACTTGCCGATCGTCAAGTTCTCGGTCGAGTGGTGGAACACCCTGCACCAGGGCTCCTCGACCTTCATGGCCAAGCGCGGCGACGGCCTGCCGGCCATCTACGCCTGGCCGGCCGTGCTGATGGGCCTGGCCTATCTGGGCGGGTTCGGCGCGCTGTGGCTGGTGCGCATCCGCGCCCTGGTCTGGCGGCGCAAAGCCCGCAGCCTGGCCATGAAGCTGGCGGAGGGCGGCCGATGAGCTTCGATTTCGACGCCGGCAAGTACGCCGTCTACCTGTGGCCGGCCTTCGCGATCTCGGCCGCCGCCTTCGCCTGGATGATCGCCGACAGCCTGCTGACCGCCGACCGCTGGCGCCGCGAAGCCGAGCGGTTGCAGGCCCAGCTGGACGCGGAGAAGACCGCGTGAAGCGCTGGCTGGCCTTCGCGCCGCTGCTGGTCCTGGTCGCCCTGGCGGCCCTGTTCGCGGGCTACGCCCTGAAGCGCGACCCGCACGTCCAGCCGCACGCCCTGGTGGGCAAGCCGATGCCGGCCCTGACCCTGCCAGAGCTGGACAGCGGCCGACCCGCTCCGATCCGCGCCGCGACCGAGGGTCCGATCCTGGTCAACTTCTTCGCGTCGTGGTGCGCCCCCTGCGAGGTCGAGCACCCGCAACTGATGGCGCTGAAGGCGCAAGGCGTGAAGGTTGTCGGCGTCGCCTACAAGGACGCCCCGGCCAACACCCAGGCCTTCCTGACCCGCCTGGGCGACCCGTTCGCCGAGCGCCTGGTCGACCGCGACGGCCGCGCGGGCCTGGAGTTCGGCGTCACCGGCGTGCCCGAGACCTATCTCGTGGGGTCTGACGGCGTGATCCTGGCCAAGCACACCGGCCCGTTGACCCCCGACGCGGCGGAAGAGCTGCTGAAGAAAGCTCGCTAGGCTTCTATTTCACGCACGTCTTGGGCGACGCGGCCTGGCGCTCCATGCCCGCGAGCAGGACTTGAGCCTCGGCCTTCGAGACCGGACGCAGCGCGCCTCGCCCATCCGCCACCTGATAGTCGCAGTCGGCAAGCTTGTCCTCGGTCGTGTGACGCTCGACCAGCATCTGGCCGGCGGACGTCCAAACCGACGTTACGTCCGTCACCAGCACCTGGCGATCCGGCGACCGCATCCAGGTCTCGCCCTTGCCGCCGACCGACATCTGGTAGCCGTTCGGCAGGACCTGCTTGCTCGGCATCATTGAGCCGACCATCGACGCGACGAACAGCCCGGCCGCGCCCAGGACGATCAGGAAGATAATCTTCTGCCGGTTCACGGGGTCTCCAGACGCCAGGTTTCGCGCAAGGGTGCGCTCTCAGGTCGCGGAGCTATCGCGTTAACGCGGCGTTGACCATACTCGCCGACCTTGCGTTAACCATGATAGACTTCGAGTCATGAGCACCGTCCGTCCCGCCGGTTGGCCGTCCGTCCCGTCCAAGCCCGCCTCGACCCCCGCCACGGGTCCGGGCGCCCAGACGCGCGCGGCCTTCTTCCAGGCGGCCCTGACCGACACGGCCCCGACCCGTCCGACCGCCGCGCCGTCGACCGTGCAGATGCAGACCATGGCCCAGCCCCAGCATCGCCCGGCCCCGCAGAAGCCGTTCGTGCAGCCCGACAGCCAACCGCAGAAGATCCTGCGCCCCGGCTCGCTGCTGAACATCGTGGTTTAAAGTTCCCTCTCCCCTTGCGGGAGAGGGTGGCCCACGAAGGGGGTCGGGTGAGGGGTTGAAGATACGATCCGCCGCGACAGCCTGACCGCCGTCGCGGCGGCTTTCGTTGCGCGACCCCTCATCCGTCGACTTTGTCGACACCTTCTCCCGCAAGGGGAGAAGGAAACCGAACTAACCCTAAGCCGCCTTCTTCGCGGCCTTGTCCTTCTTGGGCTTCTTTTCTTTCTTCGGCTTCTCGGCCTTCGGCGCCTTGGCCTTCTTCGGCTTGGGCTCGGCCTCGGCCGGGTGCAACTCGGCGCCGGCCATGTCGGCCAGCAGGTCGAGGAAGCCTTCGCGCTTGCCGGGCTTGAGGAGCGCGAGAATGCGGGCGTCGGCCATCGACACCATCGGGCGGATGGCTTCCAGCGCCTCGCGGCCGGCGTCGGTCAGGCGGACGCTGTTGGCGCGGGCGTCCTCGCTGGAGCGCTGGCGCTCCAGGTGGCCCTTGGTGATCATCCGGGCGACCATGTCGGCCAGGGTCGAGCGGTCGATGCCGGTGGCGCGGACCAGGGCCGTCTGGGTGACGCCCTCGTTCTCGGCCACGGCGGCCAGCACGGCGAACTGGCGCTGGGTGACCCCCGCCTCGCCGCACTCTTCGGCATAGATGTCGAGGGCCAGCTGCAGGACCCGGTGCAGCAGATGGCTGGGCGAACGCTCCAGCAGGCCTCCGACCACCTTGTCGCCCTTGCTCTTGGCCATGCTCGCCCCCTGTCCGCGCGGCCGTCGCTCGGCCGACGGACAAAGGCTAGCACCGGAACACGTCGGTTTGACGACAACGGTCCGTGGACGGCGGAAACTAGAAGCCCGCGTCTCTAGAAACCAGCGTCGGGCGGCTCCACGGCGGCGGGCTCGTCGCCCTTGGCCATGTGCTTGATCATGAACGGCAGCTGGGTGGCGACGAACACCAGGGCCAGGGGCAGCAGGCCGAGGCGGAACTTCACCCAGGTGTCGGTGCCCTGCGTGTTGCGGACGATCTCGTTCAGCACCGCCACCACGCCGAAATAGCCGCCATAGCGCAGGGTCAGGGTCCGCCAGGCGGCGTCGGGCAGATGCAGGGCCTCGCCCATGATCAGCTTCAGCGGTTGGCGTCCAGTCAGCACCCCACCGAACAGGAAGGCGGCCAGGGCCAGGTTGATCACCGTGACCTTGATCTTCACGAACACGTCGGAATGGAACACCAGGCCCAGGGTCCCGAAGATCAGGGCCATGCCGCCGAAGAACAGCGGCAGCAGGGCCAGGCGGCGCTCGAGCGCGAAGCCGATCGCCAGGGCCGCGGCCGAGGCGGCCACCAGCACCCAGGTCGCCTTCTGGAAGTCCTTGGTGATGAAATAGGCCGCGCCGAACGCGATGGCCGCGCCGTAGTCGACGACCGTCCGCACCCAGCCGTTATTGTTCTTCTTCGCTTCTTGCAGGCCCTCTGGCGGCGCTTCGCTCACGGATCAGTCCTTCAGGCCGACGAGGGAGCGCGAGAAGGCGCGGGCGTCGAACGGTTGCAGGTCCTCGACCCCCTCGCCCACCCCGATCAGCTTGATCGGACTGTCGGAGGCCCGGGCCACCGGCACCAGCACCCCGCCGCGCGCGGTGCCGTCCAGCTTGGTCATGACAATCCCGGAGACGCCGACCTGGTTGCCGAAGATCTTCTCCTGGGCCAGGGCGTTGCGGCCGACGGTGGCGTCCAGGACGAGCAGGGTCTCGTGCGGATAGTCCGGATCGACCTTCTTCACCACGCGGATGACCTTGARCAGCTCGTCCATCAGGCCCTGCTTGTTCTGCAGGCGGCCGGCGGTGTCGATCAGCACCACGTCGTAGTGCTCGGCCTTGGCGCGCTCCACGGCCTCGTAGGCCAGGGCGGCGGCGTCCGAACCCGTGGGCTTGGCCATGAAGTCGGCCCCGGCCCGATCGGCCCAGACCTTCAGCTGCTCGACGGCGGCGGCGCGGAAGGTGTCGCCGGCGGCGATCAGCACCCGGGCGCCCTTCTCGGTCAGGTCGGCRGCGATCTTGCCCAGGGTGGTGGTCTTGCCCGAGCCGTTGACGCCGATGAACAGCACCACATAGGGGCGCGGGCCGGCCAGCGGGTCGAAGCTGCCCTGGCGGTCGGCCAGCTCGGCGGCGATCAGCTCGGCCAGGGCTTCCTTGACCTCGTCGTCGCTGGACGACTTGCCAAAGCGCGCCTTGCCGAAGGCCTCGGTGATGCGGGCGGCGATCTGCGGGCCGAGGTCGGCCTCGATCAGCATCTCTTCCAGCGCGTCCAGCTGCTCCTGGTCGAGGGGTCTCTTGGTGAAGACCCCGGTGACCTGCTCGGTCATCTGCTGGGACGACCGGGTCAGGCCCGACGTCAGGCGCTGGAACCAGCCTTTTTTCTGCTCGGGCTTGTCGCTCATCCGCGCCCCTTTAGTCGAACGGGCGAAAGTGTAAATCGGATATTACCGCGACGTGGTTCACGGAGCCCGGCCGCTCATGGCATGTACGGGCATGGACGTGCACCTGGACCCCCTCGGAACCGCGCTTTTCTGGCTGGACTACGCCGCGGCGGCCGTTTTCGGGGCAACCGGCGCCCTCGCGGCGGCCCGGCGTAAGCACGACATCATCACCTTCGGATTCTTCGCGGCGATCACCGGCGTCGGCGGCGGGACCCTGCGCGACCTGCTGATCGGCGCGCCGGTGTTCTGGGTGCAGCGGCCCGGCTACATTCTCGCGTGCCTGGCCGCCGCCACCGTGGTCTGGCTGCTGGGCAAGCGCGGCTGGCGGTTCCGGGCCCTGCTGTGGCTGGACGCCCTGGGCATGGCCGCCTACGCGGTCGTGGGTACGGCCAAGGCGCTGAGCCTCGGCGTCCACCCGTTCAGCGCCGTGGTCATGGGCGTGCTGACCACCGCCTTCGGCGGCGTGATCCGCGACGTGCTGGCCGAGGAGCCGAACCTGCTGCTGCGCCGCGAGATCTACATCACCGCGGCCCTGCTTGGCGCGGGCGTGTTCGCGGTGCTGCAGCTGCTGGGCGCGCCGTTCTGGCCGGCCGGGATCGCGGGGTTCGTCGCGGCGTTCGGGCTGCGGGCTTGTGCGCTGAAGCTGGGGTGGAGCCTGCCGGGGTTCGCCGGAGAAGACTCTCCCTCTCCCCCTGCGGGAGAGGGTGGCCCGCGAAGCGGGTCGGGTGAGGGGTCGCACTAGCCGGACAGGTTTATCGACCCCTCATCCGGCCCTCCGGGCCACCTTCTCCCGCAAGGGGAGAAGGATCAGGTGTCGTGATCCGGATGCTGCCTCGACACCACCGGCCCGCTCGGCCCCATCGGCGGGCGCACCGGCATCTCGGCCAAATGCTCCATCCACGCCGGTCGGCTCTCCACGGCCAGCTGAACCAGGGGCTCAACGGCTGACGGATCGTCGAAAGCGAACACCGCCAGGTCGATCTTGTCGTCGCCGTCGCTGTATTCGTAGGTCAGCGGCGTGCCGCAGGCGGCGCAGAAGCCGCGCTGAACGGCGTCCGAGCTCTGGAAGATCGAGCGAGCGCCCCGCGTCCAGGTCAGGTCGGCGACGTTGACGGTCACCAGCGCCCCGAACGGTCCCGCGAAGGCCTTCTGGCACATGCGGCACCAGCAGATCGAGGCGCGCTGGGGCTGGCCCTCGACCCTGAACCGCACCGCGCCGCACTGGCAGCCGCCGCTCAAACCCATCGCCCTACTCCTTGGGTGTCAGCCTGAAAGTCACCTTGTAGCCGTCGTGGTCCGACAGCACCGGCTCGCCCGCGCCGTCGAACGTGGCCTCGACCGCGACCGGCGTCACCGCCACGGCGTCGCCATTGAGGAAGCCGATCAGGTCCTGGGTGTCCAGCCACGGCGCGTCGCCGTCGTACGAGATCTGGGTGTCGCAGGCCTTGGGCCGCTCGTGACACCAGCGGCTGACCACCTCGAACGGATAGTCGCTCATCACGTGGTCGAAGCGGTCGGCCGAGTGCATGACGTTGAAGTCGCCGCCGACGATCAGCGGCGCGCCCGGCGTGCGGTCGGCCTGCATGAAGCGCTTCAGCTCGTCGGCCTGCAGGTGGTGGGCGGCGGTCGCCCGGCTGCGCGGCACGCCCGAGGCGCCCTTGGAATTGAGGTGGGTGTCGGCGATCTCGACCGGAACCGGCAGGCCGGGAACCTGGATCGCCGCCAGCATCACGCCCTTGTTGGCCAGGCAGTCCAGGCCCGCGCAGTAGCGATAGGCATGCGACTTGACCCATTCGATCGGATGGTCGCTGAGCACCCACAGGCCGCTGGACCCCCACTTGCCCAGACCCTCGCCCTTGCGGCGGTACTTCACGCGCCGGAAGTCGGGCCGTTCGTCCTTGGCGAAGTAGTTCGGATCGCGCTGGCCCTTGCGCGGCCCCCGGGCGACGAACGGATAGCCGCTCTCGTCGATCAGGTCCCAGACCTCGTCGCGGAAGCCTTCCTGGATCAGCACGACGTCGGGCGCCTGGCCCTTGGCGCGCATGGCGGCCAGCTCGTAACCAATCTGTTTCAGCGCCGTCCCGCGACCAGAGCGGACCGGCCAAGGCAAACCCTCGACATTGTAGGTCATGACGCTGAACGTCACAGGCTTGCGAGAACTGGCGAGGTCGTCGGCGCGCGCCGGAGCGCTGGCCAGCAAGGCCAGCACCAGAAGCGCAGAGGCGAGAGCCCGCCGGGGGCTCAGGCGGCCCGCTCCGCCAAGACGTGCGCACCGTCGTGGCCGGTCACGGTGAAGGCGACAATCTGGCCCAAGGGCGCCTCGCCCTCGAAGCGGATCTCGGTGAAGTCGTCGGCGCGGGCGACGCCCTCGCGCTCGACCAGTCCCGACAGGGTGCGGCCGACCTGGCGCTGCAGATGGCGCTCCAGGCCGCGTTGGCCGGCCTCGCGCAGGCGGCGGGCGCGGTCCTTGATCAGCGGGCCCTTGACCGGCGGCATGCGGGCGGCGGGTGTTCCGGGCCGGGCGCTGTAGGGGAAGACGTGCAGGAAGGCCAGGCCCGCCTCCTCGACCAGCTTCAGGGTGTTCTCGAACGCCTCCTCGGTCTCGGTCGGGAAGCCGGCGATCAGGTCGGCGCCGAAGGCGGTGTCGGGACGCACGCGGCGCACCTCGGCGACCAGCTTCAGGGCGTCCTCGCGGCTGTGACGGCGCTTCATGCGCTTGAGGATCATGTTGTCGCCGGCTTGCAGCGACAGATGCAGGTAAGGCATCAGGCGCGGCTCGGTCTCGAGCAGCTTGAACAGGTCCGGATCGATCTCGGCCGCATCGATCGACGACAGGCGCAGGCGCGGCAGGTCCGGGACCATCCGCAGGATCCGGCCGACCAGCTGGCCCAGGGTCGGTTGCCCGGGCAGATCGCCGCCCCACGAGGTGACGTCGACGCCGGTCAGCACCACCTCGCGATAACCCTCGGCGGCCAGCTTGCGGACCTGCTCGACGACCTCTCCGGCCGGGGCCGAGCGCGAGTTTCCACGGCCATAGGGGATGATGCAGAAGGTGCAGCGGTGGTCGCAGCCGTTCTGGACCTCGACATAGGCCCGGGCGCGATCCTTCAGGCCGTCGATCAGGTGACCGGCGGTCTCCTTGATCGACATGATGTCGTTGACCCGCACGCGGGTGGACGTGTCCAGCAAGGCGCCGGGCGCGGCCTTCTCGGCATTGCCCAGGACGAGGTCGACTTCGGGCATGGCGGCGAAGGCCGCGGGGTCGATCTGGGCGGCGCAGCCGGTGACGATCAGCCGGGCGTCCGGGCGCTCGCGGCGGGCCTTGCGGATCGCCTGGCGGGCCTGGCGCACGGCCTCGTTGGTCACCGCGCAGGTGTTGAACACCACCGCGTCAGCCAGCCCGTCGGCCGCGGCGCGGGCCCGGATGGCCTCGCTCTCATAGGCGTTCAGTCGGCAGCCGAAGGTGACGACGTCAACGCCGTTCGGGCCGGAACTGACGACGGCCGGGCCGCCCTCCTCTCCGACTTCTGGCTTGGGCTTCGGCGTCGCCGCGATGACGGTGTAGGTGCCCATGGCCTAAGCGGCGACCAGTTCCGGCAGCTTGCCGGCATATTCCATGGTGATCGGGCCGGTCATGATCACGTGGCCGTCGCTTTCGCGCCATTCGATGACCAGCGAGCCGCTCTCGAACTCGACGCGGGCCTTGCGGTCGGTCAGGCCGCGACGGACGGCGGCGACCTGGGCGGCGCAGGCGCCGGTGCCGCAGGCCAGGGTCAGGCCCGCGCCCCGCTCCCAGACCTTCAGTTGGATGTGGTCGCGGGCGGCGATGTGAGCGAAGCCGACATTGACGCCCTCCGGGAACAGCGGGTGGTGCTCGACCAGGCTGCCCGTGCCGGTGGCGAAGGCGTCGCTGACGGGCGCGTCGACGAAGAACACCACGTGCGGATTGCCCATCGAGACGCAGACCGGCGTGTGGACCAGCGGCGCGTCGATCGGACCGACCTGCAGCTCCACCCGCTCGGTGTTCATCTCTTCGGCCAGTGGGATCTGGGTCCAGTCGAGACCGGGCTGGCCCATGTCGACCGTGACCAGCTTGTCGCCAGCCGTTACGCCCGAAAGCCGCCCGGCGACGGTGTCGAAGGCCACGGCGTCCTTGCCCGACGACTGCATCAGCAGCCAGGCCACGCAGCGGGTGCCGTTGCCGCAAGCGCCGGTCTCTTCGCCGTCCGAGTTCCAGAACCGTACATAGGCCGCCGCGCCCTCGGCCCGGGGCGGGTCGATGGCGATCACCTGGTCGCAGCCGATCCCGCCCTCTCCCCGTTTGGCGATCGCGCGGATCTCCTCGGGAGTCGGATCAAAGGTCTGCGTGGCGGTCTCGATGACGACGAAGTCGTTGCCGAGCCCGTTCATCTTCAGGAAGGTGCGGCTCATGACGTGGCTATATAGTGGAAAAGCCGCGCCAAGTCAGGGGACGCGGCGACGCGGGCATGAAGGCCCGCCATCGGGCTTTTTCGGGGCTAAGCGTTCCGCGATTTGGGGTGGCGCCCGGACGAATGTTCGATACCGTCCCGGCCATGCTCACGCTCCGCCGCCAGGCCGCCGCCTGTCGCGCGCGCCGATGGATCCCCAGATGCGTAAGTTCCTGACCGCCCTCCTCGCCACCCCCATCCTTATGTCTACTGGTTTGATGACCCTGACCCCCGCGATCGCCGCCGAAGCCGACAAGCCCGAAGCCCACACCCCGCTGTCCGAACTGGGCAAGGACGACCCGTACATCTGGATGGAGGAGATCGAGGGGACCCGCGCCATGGACTGGGCCAAGGCTCAGAACGGCAAGACCCTGCCGGTGCTGCAGGGCGATGCGCGCTACGCCGACCTGGAGGCCAAGGCCCTGGCCATCCTGAACGCCAAGGATCGGGTGCCGGGCGTCTCGTTCGCCGGCGACGGCAGCTTGCGCAACTTCTGGCAAGACAAGGACCACGTGCGCGGCATCTGGCGGAAGACGACGCTGGACAGCTATCGCGCGGCCGAGCCGGCCTGGGAGACGATCCTCGACGTCGACGCCCTGTCCAAGGCCGAGAACGCCAACTGGGTGTTCAAGGGGGCTTCGTGTCTCCCGCCCGAGGACACGCGGTGCCTGGTCACCCTGTCGAACGGCGGCAAGGACGCCGTGACGGTCCGCGAGTTCGACACCACGACCAAGACCTTCGTGGACTCCGTCTCCCAGGGGGGCTTCGTCCTGCCCGAGGGCAAGCAGAACTACACGTGGCTGGACAAGGACACCCTGCTGGTCGGCCGCGAGTGGAAGCCCGGCGAGCTGACCAAATCAGGCTACGCCTATGTGCTGAAGGCCTTGAAGCGCGGCCAGGCCCTGGACCAGGCGACGGAACGCTTCCGGGGGACCGAGACCGACGTCGCCGTCAGCCCGTTCGTGCTGCGCGACGCCGACGGCAAGGTCGTGGCGGTAATGGCCAACCGAGGCGTCACCTTCTTCGAAAGCGAGACCTACCTGCTGGAGGGCGCCAAGCCGGTGAAGCTGGACTTGCCGCTGAAGAGCTCGATCCAGGGCTATGTCGCCGGCCAGATGGTCGTGCTGATGGAGCAGGACTGGCCGGAGAAGGGCTTCAAGACCGGCGACCTGATCAGCTTTGACCTCGCCAAGCTGAAGGCCGCGCCGGACAAGGCGGTGGCGACGCTCGTCCTTCGGCCGACCGCCAGGCAGTCCGTCGAACAGGTCACGACCACCCGCACCAAGCTGGTCGTCGGCATGCTGGACAACGTCAAGGGCGCGGCCAGGGTCTTCAGCCATGGGCCGAAGGGCTGGACGTCCCAGGCCCTGGACCTGCCGGCCAACAGCGCCATCGGCCTGGGCTCCAGCGCCGAGACGGACGAGCGCCTGTTCGTCACCGTCACCGGCTACCTGGCTCCGACCACCTACTGGCTGGCCGACGCCGGCTCGCTGAAACTGGAGCAGGTCAAGGCCTCGCCGGCGCGGTTCGACGCCTCGACCCACGTGGTCGAGCAGTTCGAGGCCACGTCCAGCGACGGCGTGAAGATCCCCTACTTCGTCGTGCGGCCCAAGGGTGTGAAGTACGACGGCTCGGCCCCGACCCTGCTCTACGCCTATGGCGGCTTCCAGGTGTCGATGACCCCCGGCTATTCGGGCGTGATGGGCAAGCTGTGGCTGGAGCGCGGCGGCACGTACGTCGTCGCCAACATCCGCGGCGGCGGCGAGTTCGGCCCGGCCTGGCACGAGGCGGCGCTGAAGGCCAACCGCCAGAAGGCCTATGACGACTTCTTCGCCGTCTCCCAGGACCTGATCACCCGCAAGATCACCTCGCCGCGGCGCCTGGGGATCATGGGCGGCAGCAATGGCGGCCTGCTGATGGGCGTGGCCCTGACCCAGCGGCCCGAGCTGTACAACGCCATCGTCGTGCAGGTGCCGCTGTTCGACATGATCCGCTACAGCCAGATCGGGGCCGGCGCCTCGTGGGTCGGCGAGTATGGCGACCCGGCCATACCGTCGGAACGGGCGGTCATCGCCAGGTACGACCCCTATTCCAACCTCAAGGCCGGCCGGAAATATCCCGAGGTGTTCATCGAGACCTCGACCAAGGACGACCGCGTCCATCCGGCCCACGCTCGCAAGGCGGCCGCGCGGCTGGAAGAGCTTGGCTATCCGGTGCTCTATTACGAGAACATCGACGGCGGCCACGCGGCCAGCGCCAACCTGGCCGAGACCGCCCGCCGGCAGGCGCTGGAATATACCTATCTGACGCGTAGGCTCATGGATTAGGCGGTCGAGGGACGACGTTGAGATAACAGCGTCTCGTCAACCCTAAGGAAAGTTATCGGCGTCACCATGCGCCGCGACTCACCCCGTCGGAACACCGTCTTGCCCATCGAAGTCGTCAAAGCCCTGGACCTCGCGCCCGCCGACATCGCGCGGTGGGCCGAGCTTCAGCGTGGCCAGACGCGGCTGGATTCCCCGTTTCTCTCCCCGCAATGGACCCTGATGGTGGCCAAGGCCCAAGGCGAGAAGGGCCAGGACGTCAAGGTCGCGATCCAGCGCGGTCCCGAAGGCGAGGCCCTGGCCTTCCTGCCGGCCCGGGTCCGCCAGGACGTGGCCATGCCGGTCGGCGCGCCAATGTGCGACTATCAGGCCCTGGTCTCGGCGCCGGGCGTGGCGATGGACCCGCGCGACCTGCTGGCCGCCCTGGGTGTCGACCGCATCGATTTCTGCCACATGATGGCCGACGACGAGACCCTGGGCCGCCACGCGCGCGGCCAGACCGACAGCTGGGTCGTGGAGACTCCCGACGGCTACGAGGCCTATGCCGCCGAGCGTAGGGACGCCGGCGTCGGGGTGCTGAAGGACATCGACAAGAAGCGCCGCAAGGCCGAGCGCGAGGTCGGCCCCTGCCGCTTCACCGCCATGTCGGAAAGCCGCGCGGCCTTCGACCAGCTGATCGCCTGGAAGCGCGTGCAACTGCTGCTGACCCACCAGACCGACCTGTTCAAGGCGCCGTGGGTCAACAAGCTGCTGAACGACGTCTTCGCCCGGCGCGATCCGGACTTCGGCGGCGGGCTTTACACCCTGCATCTGGGCGAGCGCCTGGCGGCCGTGCACCTGCACCTGCGCGGCGAGCACACGATCCACGGCTGGCTGATCGCCCACAACCCGGATCTGGAACGCTATTCGCCCGGCCTGATGCTGTTCCAGGACATCCTCAAGAGCATGGACGGCACGCCGTACATGCGGCTGGACCTCGGCGCCGGCGACTACCGCTTCAAGCGCGAGCTCTCCAACGCCCGCCAGACCGTGGTGTTCGGCTTCCTGGGCTCGGCGTCGATGCCCAGCCTGGTGCGGCACGCCGCCTATGGCGTCCGCAGCGTGGCCGAGGCCCTGCCGCTGGGCCGCATCTCGGAGATCCCCGGCAAGGCCATGCGGCGCATGGACCTGCTGCGCGGGCTGCACTAGCCGCCTCTTCCATTGACACGGCCGCCGACCCGGATATTCGCCGGAGTCCTAGACTTGCCGTGAGGGAACCATGGAACGCTTTGAGGCAACGGCGGCCGGCCGGCGGCCGGATCGCAGGTCGCTGCTGGCCGGACTGAGCGCCGCGGCGCTCGGCCTGGCGGGCGGACCTGCCCTCGCCCAGGCGTTCTATCCCACCTATCCGAAGCCGGGGACGCCGAAGCTGGAGGGGGCGGACAACAGCCGCCGGGTCATCCCGCCGCCGGCCAAGGACTACTGGCCCTTCGCCGGGGTAAGCGGTCCGGGCCGGCCGGTCACCAAGGCCACCCAGGACGGGGGCTGGCTCTCGGGCCTTTCCGAGGTGAGCTACAAGGGTCCGGAGCCGCGCCGCTATCCCACCGCGCCGTGGGGGTCGGCGGACTCGGCGTCGGCGGTGAAGAGCGGCAAGCTTCCCGCCATCCGTCCGATCTGGGACGTGCACATCCGCGACACGATCATCTGCCTGGGCGGCGACGGCGACTATTACATGACCGGCACCACCGGCGAGAACTGCTGGGCCTTCAACGACGGCGTCGAGCTCTGGCGTTCGCGCGACCTGAACAGCTGGCGCTATCTGGGCCTGGTCTGGAGCATCGATCGCGACGGGACGTGGGAGAAGAACTGGACCGCCCGCGCCGGCGTGCCGTTCCGCTCACTATGGGCGCCGGAG
>NZ_JBFUJD010000070.1:0-29905 GCF_056401555.1 Caulobacter sp. P4_E5 | reverse complement strand
GTCGAGGACATCGGTAATGTGATCGGTGAGGACGGCGCCGGGTTGGTTTAAGCCTCTCGCGCCCTCCCCTTCCTTTGGCATAGAAGCGATCCATGACCGCCAACGTCCAACCCGCTCCCGCCTCGGCCTACGACCTTAGCCCCACGGGCCAGGTCGAGCAGACCGCGACCTTCGCCCTGCTCGTCGACAACGAGCCCGGTGTCCTGCATCGCATCGTCGGCCTGTTCGCCGCGCGGGGCTACAACATCGAGAGCCTCACGGTCGCCGAGACCGACCGCAAGGCCCATACCAGCCGCATCACCGTGGTGACCCGCGGCACCCGCCAGGTGCTGGACCAGATCGAGGCCCAGCTGAACAAGGTGGTGAATGTCCGCCGCGTGCATGACGTGACCCGCGACCCCAACGGCGTCGAGCGTGAGCTGGCCCTGGTCAAGGTGCGCGGCTCGGGCGTCGACCGCGTCGAGGCCCTGCGCATCGCCGAGATCTTCCGCGCCAAGCCCGTCGACACCACGCTGGAGAGCTTCGTGTTCGAGATCTCGGGCGCACCGTCCAAGATCGACAAATTCCTGGACCTGATGCGCCCGCTGGGCCTGGTGGAACTTTCCCGCACGGGCGTCCTTTCCATCGAGCGGGGCGTCGAAGGCATGTAAGGGAAACCGGCGATGAGCGGCCTGACGGGATTGATCGCGGGGCTAGCCCTTGCCATCGGTCAGGGGGCCGTCCAGCAGGCCCCGCCGCCCGCCTCCTATCCCGACCCGGCGATCTGGTGGTCTCCTGAGGTTCCGCGGCCGCCGCCCGAGCTCGAACCGCTGTACAACCGCCGTCCCGGCCGCGACGAGCAGCCGATCCCGATCGACAACGGGGTCCCGCCCCTGCTCTACCGCCTGTGGGGCTTGCAGCCGCTGCAGAGCCAGGTGCTCAAGCGCGGCGAGCTGATCCTGGAGGTCTGGGCCCGACCCGCGCGCGGCGTGCGCCAGGCCGTGGTCCGCGTCACCCTGCGCCGCGACGGCCGCGCCTTCGTCCAAGCCCGCGCGGGCCTGGGCTGCTGCACGCCTGAGATCAGCCGCCGGGTCGATATCAACGCCGAGCTGGCCGCCTCACAGATCGCGCCCCTGAGGGCGCTGCTCGCCGATCCGGCCTGGAGCCAGCCGCGTTCGGTGATCGTCGACTATGGCGGCGGGGCGGTGTCGGCGCTGTGCATCGACGGTGTCTCATGGGACGTGACCCTGCTGGTTCCCGGCCAGGCCCGACATCTGCGCCGAGCCTGCGACGACGCCGAGGTGGGATCGATCGCGTCCATACTAACCGCCGCCCTCGGCGCGGTGGTCGGACGCGATCCGCGCTTCGACGCCGTGCTGCCGCGAGGCGCGGACTTCTCTCGCCAGCGGCGGGCCTATGAAGATCTGCTGGCCGGAGGGGGCGGGTTGCAGGCGGGCGAGTCGAACCGCCCCCAGCCGCCGGCCGTGCCCCCGCCGCCGGAAGATGGGCAACCCGATTGACGACTTATCGTCGAATTATAATGTGATACAACTCACAGTCTAATTTCGCATAGCGGCGTTACTCTCCCCTTGTCAAAGATCCTGGGAGGGACGCCATGACCCATCGTCGAGCAGTCGCCCATCCATTCAGTTCCTGGTTGGTCGTGGCCAGCGCCCTCTGCGCCTTGGTCGCGCCTGCGGCGGTCCAGGCGCAAGCAACGCCGGAGATCGTTCAGATCCCCTCGACCATCTCCCCCCCGCCGCCGCCCGCCGGCATGAAGGTCAGCTGCATGACCGGTTCCGGCGGCACGCAGGCCAGCAACCTCTGCCCGGTGATCCTGTACCAGGGCCTGTACACCTGGGCCTTCAGCTTCCTCGACGATCACAACAGCTTTGGGATCGTCACCTATGACGGCCAGGCCCAACTCATCAAAAACACCACCCGCGACGGCGCCCGCTACGTCTACAAGATGACCGTCGACCCGGCCGCCAAGACCGTCAGCGTCTGGGGCCAGGGCAACCACAGGGTCGACATCGCCTGGGCCGACCTGCCCGCGCCGCCGAGCGCCCCGGTCTATAGCTGGACCCCCGGAACCTCCCAGCCCGCCAACGCCGTTCTCGCCCCCAATATGGCTCGGACGGCGGTGTGTCGCGGCGCCGACCAAAATGGCTATCTCTGGGCCGGATGGTGGGACGGCGCCGCCTGCAACGGCAGCTACTCCGGCCACAAAATGCCGGCGACCAACAATGTCCAGTTCCTGACCCTGATCTCGGGCGCCGCCCAGTGGCAGCTTGGAGGCCCGTACAATTTCGTCGGCGCCCTGCCCCCGAACGCGATCAACGCCGGCCCCACCTATTCCAAGTACCAGCAGATACTCTGCTCCTACGGTGGTTATATCGGCTGGGTGTACCAGAACACCTGCGCCCAGAGCGGCACGATCGAAGGCGGCATTACACCCTTCGTGCTGGTCGGCACGGTGCAGTAGCGAAACGGGCGCGCCTCACCCCACCTTCAGCGCTTTGAAGCGATAGAGCAGCGCGCCCAGGATCGCGCCGATCGCCGGCGCGACGAAGAACAGCCACAGTTGGGCCAACGCCTGGCCGCCGACCAGGACCGCCGGACCGAAGCTGCGGGCCGGATTGACCGAGACGCCGGTCACCTGGATGCCGACGATGTGGATCACCGCCAGGGCGATGCCGATCCCGAGGCCCGCGAAGCCCGGCGCGGCGTCGGCGCCGGTCGCGCCCAGGATGACGATCACGAACAGCGCCGTCATCACGACCTCGAACACGAAGGCCGCGTGCAGCGGATAGGCGCCCAGATAGCCCGGTCCCCAGCCGTTCTGACCCAGGCCGTGCGCCGTGCCGCCCGCGATGCAGGCCAACACGGCCGCGCCGGCCACAGCCCCGGCGAACTGGGCGATCCAATAGAGGCCCATCTCCTTGACGCTCATCCGACCGGCCACGAACGCCGCCAGGCTGACGGCCGGATTGACGTGGCAGCCGGACACCGGGCCGATGCCGTAGGCTAGGGCGATAATCGCGAAACCGAAGGCCAGAGCCGTGCCCAGCTGGCCGACATGATCGCCGCCCAGCACCGCGGCGCCGCAGCCAAATAGAACCAGAGCAAACGTACCGATAAATTCGGCAACAATTTTTGACATTTTGACAACTCCCCGATCGAATTTCAGCGAGTTCATGCTGCCTCGCGAACTCGATCATGCAGCCTTTCGTCGAGTCTTGGAATAGCTCTACTTAGTCTACGCCCCCGCCATCTGCTCGGGCTGTTCCCGTAGGCGGGTGATGTCCCGAAGCGGCGGCGCGCCGAACAGGCGGGCGTATTCTCGGCTGAACTGCGAGGGGCTGTCATAGCCAACGCTGTGGCCAGCGGTGGCCGCGTCCAGGCGCTGGACCAGGATCAGCCGCCGCGCTTCCTGGAGGCGGATCTGCTTCTGATACTGCAGCGGCGACAGCGAGGTCACGGCCTTGAAATGCTGGTGCAGGGCCGAGGGACTCATCCGCGCTTCCTCGGCCACGGCCTCGATGCTGAACGGCTGGTCGAAGTGGCGCTTGATCCAGCCGATCGCCCGATTGACCTGCCGCAGACGGCCGTCGCGACGAGCGATCTGCGCCAGGCGTGGCCCCTGTTCGCCGGTCAGCAGGCGGTAGACGATCTCGCGCTCGATCAGCGGGGCCAGGACCGGAACGTCCTCGGGGCTGTCGGTCAGGCTGACCATCCGGCATACAGCGTCGAACAGCGCGGGCGTCATCGCCCCGGCCGACATGCCGCCGACCAGCGGCGCGGCGGCGTCCAGGCGAGCGGCCAGGCCGCATTCCATGATCATCTCGCTGATCAGGCCGGGATCCAGCACGATCCGGAAGCTCAAATAGGGCTCGCCTGGCGAGGCGGCGACCACCTGGCCAGCCGCCGGCACGTCAATCGACGACAGGAAATAGTTGCGCTCGTCGTACTCGTGCATGACGTCGCCGACGAACACGCGCTTGCGGCCCTGAGCCAAAACGCAGAACGCCGGCTCGTGCACGCCGTGCACCGGCTCGGTGGTCTGGGTCGCGCGATAGAGGTTGACCCTGGGACAGCAGGTTTCGCGCGGTCCTTCGTCAGGTGTGAATCGTTCAATCAGGGCGGCCAGCGCCTCGCGCGTGCTCATGGGTTTTCTCTTGTTGGAACGAGACCATTTGTAAGCCTTGCATGATCCTCCGTCACGTCACGGCGTTCGGTTCCGGAGGATCGTGCAATTATGGCGGAGCATCGGTCTACCGGCTGGACGGGCCTGGGCCCCATAGTGGCCTCGTTCCGCTCCCCGACGCGGCAACTCCCAAAATCTGGATACGTGATGAGACGCTACACGCCCCGACGCGGCGTGGCGGCTCCACGCTGGTTCGTCGCCGTCCTGCTGGGCGGCGCGGCCGCGCTGACCGCCATGACCGCCGCCCTTCCCTCCGTCACCGCCGCCCCGGCCTCGCAACCCTGGAGCATCGCCCGATGATGATGTCCGCCATCGTTCCCCACATCCCGGTCGCCGGCGTCTGGACCTCGCCCGACGGCCACGTCAGCCTCGAACTGCGGGCCGACGGCCGCTTCATCGAGACCCGCGACGACTTCGCCGACGTCTTTACCGGCGTCTACGTCCTGGTCGGCGAGACGCTGAAGCTGTTCGAGGATCAGGGAGCCGTCATCTGCGGCACGTTGTCCAACGGCCGCCTAAGTCTGGGGACAGTCGAGCGTCCGGCCTTCCATACCGAGGTGGAAGCCCCTATATTGTGATTGTCCGGCTTCGGCCGAACTATGGGGATAAACGCGCACGTAATAAGCGGACTGGACCCGGGTGCGATTCCCGGCGGCTCCACCAATCTCTCCCAAGTTATCATGGGACTGCATGGGGCCGATCAGCATCGACAGACGTGTAAAGGTGTATGCTTTCTCTCGGCTTGATCCACCGTTTCGGGTCATTTTTCTAAATGCGAACGATAACTTCGCTGAAGAGTTCGCCGTCGCCGCGTAATGCGGTGCAGGTGAATTCGCCTCTTAAGTCCTAGGGGTTCAGATCCCTAGGCGGGGCCCGGAGGGAGCCTGCCAACAGAATCCCTCCACTTTCCACGACATCGCCAAGGCTCCCTCCTCTCTTTCGAGAAGGCATGGGGGAGCCTGCCAACAGAATCCCTCCACTTTCTCCTTGAAAACTGTCATCCCGGCCAAGGGTCGCGAAGCGATCCGCCGAGCCGGGACCGCCGCAGGCTCGGATGCAAACGGTTGCGCCTCTTGCGGTCCCGGGTCTTCGCTGCGCTCCGCCTCGCATGACAAAGGACCCGCTTTGCGCGAGGCCTCCAACGCGCTAGGCTCCGGGCTTCGTCTCCAGTTCGAAGTACCGACTCCAGCGCATGTCCCAGACCAATCCGCCCGAAGACCTCATGCAATACGAGGCCATGGCCCAGGACGCCTTGCGCGGGGTGGTCAAGGCGGCCCTGAAGAAGGCGGCCGCGCCGGGCGGCCTGCCCGAGCCGCATCACCTGTACATCACCTTCAAGACCAAGGCGGCTGGCGTCTCGGGTCCCCAGGACCTGCTGGGCAAGTACCCGGACGAGATGACCATCGTCCTGCAGCACCAGTATTGGGACCTGGCGCCCGGCGAGACCTTCTTCTCGGTGACCCTGAAGTTCGGCGGTCAGCCCAAGCGCCTGTCGGTGCCCTACGCGGCCCTGACCCGCTTCTACGACCCCTCGGTGCAGTTCGCGCTGCAGTTCGCTCCGCCCGAGGTCATCGAGGAAGAGCCCGAACCGGAACCCGAAACCGAGGACAAGGTCCCCGCCCCGGCCGGCGAAGAAGGTCCCAAGATCGTCTCCCTGGACCAGTTCCGGAAAAAATGAGCGACGTCGCCTCTGACGCCCCCCAGGCTCTGACGGACGAGGTGATCCTCGCGCGCTTCCGCGCATCCAAGAACCAGCCCACCGGATCCCAGACGCTGGGCTTCGAACTGCTGGCCGTGCGCCAGGCCGAGCGCGAGATCGAGGTCGGCTTTACGGCGCGCGCCGAGCTGCTGTGCAACCCGATGGGCCAGATCCAGGGCGGATTCGTCTGCGCCATGCTGGACGAGTGCATGTCGGTGGCCGGCTTGGTCACCTCGGGCATGACCCACGTCGTCCCCACGCTCGAGATGAAGACCAGCTTCCTGCGCCCAGCTATGCCCGGCTCGCTGCGCGGCGTCGGCCGCGTGGTCAAATGGGGCCGCACCGTCTGCTTCATGGAAGGCGAGCTCTATGACGCGGATGGCCGGCTGCTGGCCAAGTCGACYGGCACGGCGATCCCGACGCCGTTCGCCAACTTCAAGAAATAGGCAGACCAAGGAAGGGACGAACCCATGCGAGGAGCAGCGGCGGTCATCGGACTTCTGGCTCTGCTCTTCTCACCGCTCCAGCCCGCGCGCGCCGCCGGCCCATTCTCGAACTGGGCGGCCGTGGTGGTGGCCGGCGATTTTCACGCCCATTCCGGCGGCCCGACCGAGGCCTTCGACAACGCCCGCCGCGACGTGTCCAAAGCCCTGGTCGAGCTGGGTTTCGACAAGACCGCCATCCAGCAATTCTCGGTGCGCCCCAGACGCTATCCCGCCCAGGATCCGGGTCGCGCCGACGCGCGCACGATCCAGGACGCCCTGCGGATCAAGGCCCGGACCGCCAAGGCCGGTTGCCTGTTTTACCTCAGCTCGCACGGCGGCCCCGAAGGAGCGATTCTCGGCGAAGACCTGCTACGGCCGCATCGCCTGGCCGCCCTGCTCGACGAGGCCTGTCCCGATCGACCCAGCGTAGTGGTGATCTCCGCCTGTTTTTCGGGCGTCTTCATTCCGCCGCTGCAGAAGCCCGACCGCCTGGTGTTGACCGCCGCCCGCTCTGATCGCGCTTCGTTCGGCTGCGGCGAGAGCGACAAATACCCGTATTTCGACGACTGTTTTCTGTCGTCTGCGCCCGGCGCGCGCGATTTCGCGGCCCTGGGCGCGGCTGTCCAGGCCTGCGTGGCGCGCAAGGAAAGGGAGACCGGTGCGGAGCCCGCCTCCGAACCCCAGGTCTGGATCGGTCCCGCCCTGCGGCCGATGTTGCCGCTCTACGCGTTCAACAGAACCAAACCAAAGCAGCCTTGACCGGTGATCGGGTTTGACCCTGGCCCCCAGCACGCTACACAAACCTTAGAAGTTTTCCGCTTCACGAAGTTTATCGCTTCACCCAGGGGACATCGTTGACGCGCGTTTCGCCCGCAGCCGCCTTCGCGGCGGCCTTCATGGCCCTTTGGTCCTTGGTCGGATCGGAGGCGCGCGCGCAGGACGCTACAACGCCGCCGCCGTCCGCCAGCGAGCCGGCGCTTAACGCCGCCCCGCGCCCCTATACCAGCCTGCGTCCGCGCCGCGTGCGCAGGATCCCTCGGCCGGCCGCCGCCGCGCCCGTCCGCCCCACGCCCGTGGCCGCCGCGACGCCCGCTCCGGCGACGCCCACGACCGCCCCGTCGCCGGTCTCGGCCGCTGTCGCGCCGATGTCCGGGCCCGAGCTGGAAGCTTTCGTCGACGGCGTCGTCCGCCGCGCCATGAGCCGCGACCACATCGCCGGCGCGACCATCTCGGTGGTCCAGAACGGTCAGGTGGTTCTGAAGAAGGGCTACGGCTTCGCCAATCTCGGCCAGCGCAAGCCGGTCGATCCGGACAAGACCCTTTTCCGTATCGCCTCGATCTCGAAGACGTTCACCTGGRTCGCGCTGATGAACGAGATCGAGTCGGGCCACATGCGCCTCGACGGCCCGGTGAACCTCTACCTGCCCGAGCCGCTGCAGCTGAAGGACCAGGGCAAGAAGACGCCCGTGCGCCTGAAGGACCTGATGACCCACACCGGCGGGTTCGAGGACCGGGCGCTGGGCCAGCTGTTCGAGCGCGACCCGAACCGCGTGCGTTCGCTGGCGGACTATCTGCGCCAGGAGCGTCCGCGCCGGGTGCGCGAGCCGGGCCTGCTGCCCAGCTATTCCAACTACGGCGCGGCCCTGGCCGGCGCGGCGGTCGCCAACGTGGTCGGCAAACCCTACGAGCAACTGGTCAGCGAGGAGATCATCCTGCCGGCCGGGATGAACCACACCACCTTCCGTGAAGCCCGCCCCTGGCGTGACGGCCTGCCCGCGCCGATGTCCGAGACCCTGGCCGCCGACCTGTCGGATGGATTCTCGTGGACGCCGATGGGCTGGAAGACCCAGCCGCGTGAGTTCATGGGCCAGGTCGCGCCCGCGGCCTCGGCCTCCAGCACCGCCGGCGACATGGCGCGCTACATGACCCTGCTGCTGAACGGCGGCGCGATCGACGGCAAGACCATCTTCTCGCCGAAGACGGCCCTAGCCTTCCGCACGCCGATGTACCGCCCGGCTCCCGAGGCCGCCGGCTGGAATGCCGGCTTCCAGGACACGCCCGTACCCGGCGGCCGCCGGGGCTTCGGCCACCAGGGCGCGACGCTGTACTTCTATTCGAACCTGGTGATCGTGCCGGACCTGGGCCTGGGGATCTTCGTCTCGGTCAATACCGACAGCGGCGCGAACCTGCCCGCCACCTTGCCCTCGACGATCGTCGAGCACTTCTACGCCCCCGCCCCGGCCGCGCCGCCGCCCAGCGCCCTGACCTACGACCAGGCCCGGAACTACGAGGGCGACTACCTGACGACTCGTCGCGCTTATCGCGGGCTGGAGGGCTTCACCAACCGCATCATCGGCCGCGCCACCGTGCGCGCCACGCCCGAGGGCCGGCTGACGGTCACCGACGGCGGCGTCAGCACCCTGTTCAACGGCACGGACCATCCCGGCGTGTTCAAGGCCCTGGACGGCGCCCTGACCCTGGTGTTCGACACCAATGGCGACCGTCCCTCGCGCTTCTACGCGGCGCGCGGCTTTTCGACCTATGAACGGATCAGCTTCTTCCGCTCGGCCAGCCTGCTGGCCTGGACTGTCGCGGCAGCCGTCCTGGCCTGCGCGGCCACCATCCTGGGCGTGCTGTTCCGCAATCGTCGCGAGGACCGCCAGACCCCGGTCCAGGCCCGAGCTAGCCAGATGCAGACCATGCAGTCGGTGCTGTGGCTGATCTCGGCCGCCTGCATGGGCATGTTCGCGGCCAAGGCCGCCGACCAGACCACGGTGTTCTTCGGCTGGCCCAGCGGCTGGCTGCTAAGCGGCTCGGCCTGTGCCCTGGTTGCGGCGGTGCTGAGCATCGTGACCTTGGGCGTCCTGCCGATGGTCTGGCGCGGCGGGCGCCGCGTCGACAGCTGGAGCGGGGTCCGCAAGGTGGCCTTCACCTTCACCGCCCTGCTGTTCGTGTTCCTCGCCGTCCTGCTCGGCCTCTGGGGCTATCTGCTGCCCTGGAGCTGATACGCGACCTCATCCCCGTCATTTCCCAACGGCGCCCTGCTTGCAGATCACCGTTCCGGGAGACGAGCGAGGGAGACGCGACGTGTCAAAACTGGACGGTTTGGCGTTTGGGGGAACGGGATTGGCGGCCTGGTCGGCGGCCACCCTGTTTTACGCCGCTTTCGGTGGGGGGCTTCTGGAAAGCGCCTTCTGGTTTTACGCGTTGAATGCGTTCGCGGCCGCTGCAACGGTGACGTTCGCCTTCCAGGCGGTGGCGCGGCTGACTCATACGCCGCGCCGCCGCCGGTTGTTCCCGATGATCCTGTTCTCAACCCCGGGCCTGGTGGCCGGCGCCCTGGTGGTCTCGCGCTACGCCGAGGTGATGCCGACCGGCGATCCGGTCAGCATCGGCCGCTACGGCGCCTTCCTGGCCGTGCTTTACGTGGCCGTGGCGGCTTCAATCTTCGAGCGTGCGCCGCATAAGGTTTGAGGCCAGCTTCCGCACCTGGATGACGATGCGCTCGCGCTCGCCCGGACGGCGCTCGACCAGCAGCCGGGCGACCTGGGCGTCGTCGTGGAAGGCATAGCCCTTGATGGCGTCCAGCAGAGCCTTGGCCAGGTTGTCCAGATCCATCCAGGGCGGCTCGCCGACATAGTCCATGCCGATCTCGACGCTGAACTCACCCCAGGCCGGGCGCGCGCCGCGCCAGGACTTGCGGAAGAACTCGTAGATCAGCGGCTTGTAGTATTTGCCCTGGGTGGTCAGGCCGTCGACCACGATGGTCAGCTCGCCGCCGACTTCGCGGGCGCGGACCTTGCCATGGTGGGTCCAGTCGGGCTCGTCGAGGTCCAGGCTCACGCGCCCATCAACTCCGCCAGCTTCAGCACCGTGTTCCAGTTGCGGGTCGTGCCGACCGGATTGCGCTTGGTCTTCTTCCACTCTCGATCCAGCAGGGAGTCCGCCATGCTGATCGGGAAATCGAGATAGAGCTCGCGTGGCCCGACCGCGAACCGTTCGGGCCCGGCGATCGCGGCCCGCAGCACATCTTCGTCGCCTTGTGGCAGCGGCGTCTTCAGGAAGTTGACGATCACGTGGCTGGGGTGGTCCTGCGCCTCGGCCTTGAACGGATTGGCCTCGACGATCGCCCGCATCTGGGCCGGCGAACGAACCATGAAGTCGGTGCGCAGGCCGATGCGGGCCTCGAGAGCGTTCTCAAGCGCCCGCTCCAGGGCCTCGCCGCCCGCGTGGTCGCCCCACAGCACCAGGTTGCCGCTGGCGAGATAGGTCTTGGCGTCCTTGAAGCCCGTATCGCGGGCTATGCCCAGCAGGTCGTCCTTCAGCACCTTGCGCTTGCCGGTGTTGATCGAGCGTGGCAGCGCGACGAAGACCGCCACCTAGAGCGCCTCGACGCGGACCGCCGCGCCATAGGCCAGGACCTCGGTGATGCCTTCCATGATCTCGGTGGCGTCGTAGCGCATGGCCACGATCGCATTGGCGCCGACCTCCCGGGCGTGGGCGACCAGCAGCTCGTAGGCCTCCTGCCGGGCCGTCTCGGCCAGCTTGGTGTAGATCGACAGGTTGCCGCCGAAGATCGACTGCACGGCCCCGCCGATATTGCCGATGACGCTGCGCGAGCGGACGGTGACGCCGCGCACCAGGCCCAGATGTTCGACGATGCGATAGCCGGCCAGATCGTTGGTGGTGGTGACGAGCATGGGTCCCTCCTGCTGTGTTCGATATAGCGAAGGCTACTTGAAGGCGCCACGGCGTTGCGAACCGGGGCCTCAGGGGCTAGACCGCGCTCGACCGTTTTTCCGGAGATCGCCGCATGACCGCCACGCGCATCGAGACCGACACCTTTGGCCCGATCGAAGTCGCCGCCGACCGCTATTGGGGCGCGCAAGCCCAGCGCAGCCTCGGCAACTTCAAGATCGGCTGGGAGAAGCAGCCCCTGCCGGTCGTCCGCGCCCTGGGCATCGTCAAGCGCGCCGCCGCCGAAACCAACCTGAAGCTCGGCAAGCTGGACGCCAAGATCGCCGAGACGATCATCGCTGCCGCCAACGAGGTCATCGACGGCAAGCTGAACGATCACTTCCCGCTGGTGGTCTGGCAGACCGGTTCGGGCACCCAGTCGAACATGAACGCCAACGAGGTGATCTCGAACCGCGCCATCGAGATGCTAGGCGGCGAGATGGGCAGCAAGAAGCCCGTCCACCCGAACGACCACGTCAATATGAGCCAGTCGTCGAACGACACCTATCCCACGGCCATGCACGTGGCCTGCGCCGAGCAGATCGTCCACGATCTGCTGCCGGCTTTGAAGCACCTGCACGCCGCCCTCGAGGCCAAGACCAAGGCTTGGGCCGACATCATCAAGATCGGCCGCACCCATACTCAGGACGCGACCCCCCTGACCCTGGGCCAGGAGTTCGGCGGCTATACTCAGCAAGTCGCCAACGGCATCGAGCGCATCGAGAGCACCCTGCCCAAGCTGATGCAGCTGGCCCAGGGCGGCACCGCCGTCGGCACCGGCCTGAACGCCCCGATCGGCTTCGCCGAGGGCGTGGCCGAGGCCATCGCCAAGATCACCGGCCTGGACTTCACCACCGCCCCGAACAAGTTCGAGGCCTTGGCCGCTCACGACGCCATGGTCTTCAGCCACGGCGCGATCAACACGGTGGCCGCCAGCCTGTTCAAGATCGCCAACGACATCCGCTTCCTGGGTTCGGGCCCCCGCGCCGGCCTCGGCGAACTGGCCCTGCCGGAGAACGAGCCGGGTTCGTCGATCATGCCTGGCAAGGTCAATCCGACCCAGTGCGAAGCGCTGACCCAGGTTTGCGTGCAGGTGTTCGGCAACCACGCCGCCCTGACCTTCGCCGGCAGCCAGGGCCATTTCGAGCTGAACGTCTTCAACCCGGTGATGGCCTATAATTTCCTGCAGTCGGTGCGCCTGCTGGCCGACGCCGCGGTCAGCTTCACCGACAACTGTGTCGTCGGCATCGAGCCGCGCATCGACAACATCAAGAAGGGCGTCGAGAACAGCCTGATGCTGGTCACGGCCCTGAACGGCAAGCTGGGCTACGACGCCTGCGCCAAGATCGCCAAGACCGCGCACAAGAACGGCACGACCCTGCGCGAGGAGGCCGTCGGCGGCGGCTATCTGACGAACGAGGAGTTCGACCAGTACGTCCGTCCCGAGAAGATGGTCTCGCCGGGCTGACCTTGAGTGCTGCAACTCGTCAGGATCTTTGACGAGCCGCCGGAGGGCTTCGACGACCTGGTCGCCGAGGCCTCCGGCGAAGGCGTGCGCAACATGGCCCGGCTGGCCGAAGGCTGGCAGAGTGGTCTGCGCTTCCAGGACGACGGCGAGGCGCTGTTCGCCGCGTTCCTGGTCGGCGAGTTGGCGGGGATCGGCGGCTTGTCCGTCGAGCCCGCCGCTTCCGAACCGGCCCGCCGCCTGCGCGGGCTCTACGTCCGTCCCGCCATGCGCCGCCGAGGCGTCGCCACCGCGCTGGCCTCGGCCCTGATCCACGAGGGCTTCGACAGCGTCGGGCTGCTGACGGTCAACGCCGCCGCCTCGCCAGCCGCGGGGCCTTTCTGGGAGGCGCAAGGCTTCGTGGCGGACGGGACCGGGCCGTGGACGCACGTGATGCGGCGTGCACCGAACCAAATCAATTCATAGTTGATTTCTCGGCGACGCCCGCCAGACTGACCGCTCCTCTGTGAGCCAGGGACGCGCCATGCTAGTTTCTCATCCCATGGACGCTCCCGACCTCGAACGAGGCATCGACCCGGAATTGCTGGCCCAGGCCGAGCGGCTAGGGATCTCGGTTGCTGGTCTCAGCGAGACCCAGCTTCGCCTGCACCTGCAGAAGGTCTATCCTTCGGGTGGAGAAGAACGCGCGCGCCGTTGGACGGAAGAGAACGCGGACGCGATCAAAGAGCACAATGAGCGCGTCACCCGCCGAGGCCTGATCTCAGATCACTTCAGGCGATGGTAGGTTGCGCCAGTTCGACGCCTACCAAAATCCATCACCGGAAGCGCGTGAGATCGCGCCTTATCTCGTAGTACTCTCCTCGCATCATCTGCGGGACTTCTCGGAGGTCGTCGTCGCGCCGGCGGTCAACGATGCCACGCGGATCGTCAGCGATCTGGAGCTTCCCGTCGAAATCCAAGGCGAAGGCACTGACGCTGCTGATCAGCGAGTTGTTCAGTATCACTGCGACCAGCTTGCGACGGCGGGCGGAAAGCCTGGCCGAGCACGATGACGCCATCCGCCGCGCGCTCGACCGTCTGTTCACCGGCTTCTAGCGCCGCACCACGTCGCGGCCGATCGGGGCCAGGGCGATATAGGCCAGTTGCAGGTCCTTGATGGCGAACGGGATGCCGATGATCGTCACCGCCTCGGCGACGGCGACCAGCACGTGGCCCAGGGCCAGCCACCAGCCGGCCAGGATGAACCAGATCACGTTCAACACGGTTCCCAGCGGACCCGTGCCGACGTCGGAGCGGCCCAGGACCTCGCGGTGGACGATGTCCTTGCCGAACGGCCAGAAGGCGAAGCCGGCGATCCGGAACGCCGCGCCAGCGTAAGGCAGGCCCACGATGGTGATGGCCAGCAGCACCCCGGCCAGCAGCCAGCCCAGTCCCGTGACGAGACCGCCGCAGACGAACCAGAGAACGTTCAGGATGAAACGGATCATGTCTTAGCCCCAATCAGGACCTTCGAGGTCCAGACCCCGTACGTGGCCCCGCCCGATCTCGCTGTGAAGACCGTCAGGCCTGGATTACGCCGAATTCACCGCCGCCGCCGAAGTCCGACGGCCAGCCTTACTTGATCAGCTGCCACTTGCGCGCCCAGCGGCTCTTGCCGATCGGCGCCAGGGCCAGGAGGTAGATCCCGGCGTAGATCACAGCCCCCACACCGATCAGCGCCCAGGACCAGGGACCGGGCATGTGGAGAGCCGGCGCCGTCGTGATCCAGTCGTGGCGCGGGGCGGTGAACTCCAGCCACAGGCCGCCGACCCAGGCCAGGGCGAACAGAGCCACGATCGGATAACGCAGGATCGGGCTGCGTTGGATCAGCAGTACGGTCTGGACGAGGGCCACCAGCACGCCGGCGGCCAGACCCGCCAGCCAGGGCTGCCAGAGCCCCGGAAAGGCCCGCGCCGCCCGCAGACCCGCCCACAGCGGCGCCCACAGGATCGGCCCCAGCATCAGGATGACCAGCACCGCGCCGATCAGCACGCCCAGGCCGCCGCCGATCACCTTGCCTGCCGCCTCGCCGGCCTCATGAGGCCGCACGTTCGGATCGCCGCCGGGGTTTTCCGGCGAGGTCGCGATGACGGTCTGGAGCCTTGGCGAGGGCTGGCCCGGCTTGGTCGGGGGAAGCCCGCCGTAGGATGGCGCTCGCCGGGCCATCAGGCGCGACGGCTGACCGCGAAATCGGCCAGGTCCTCCAGCGCCCCGCGCCAGTCATTGGCCGGGAACACGGCCAGCGCCGCCTTGGCCTTGTCGGCATAGTCGGCGGCCAGGTCCAAGGTGGCGTCCAGCGCGCCCGAGCCGATGATCAGCTCGCGGGCCCGGCGGAAGTCGGCCTCGGTCTGTTCGCGGCGGCCGATGGCGCGCTCCCAGAACTCGGCTTCGCGGGGACCCGAGCGGGCGATGGCCAGCAGCAGCGGCAGGGTCGCCTTGCCTTCGCGGAAGTCGTCGCCGGCGTTCTTGCCCAGGGTCTCGGTCGCGCCGCCATAGTCGAGGGCGTCGTCGGCCAGCTGGAAGGCCAGGCCCAGGTTCAGGCCATAGGTCTTCAGCGCCTCGGCCTTGGCTGCGTCGACCCCGGCCGAGACCGCGCCGGCCTCGGAGGCGGCGGCGAACAGCTCGGCGGTCTTGGCCTGGATGATCTCCAGATAGATCGCCTGCGACAGGTTCAGGTCATGGCTGCGCATCAGCTGCAGCACCTCGCCCTCGGCGATGACGCGGCTGGCGCGGGCCAGGATCTCCAGCGCCTTCATCGAGTTCGTCTCGACCATCAATTCGAAGGCCCGGGCGAACAGGAAGTCGCCGACCAGCACGCTCTGCGCGCCGCCCCAGATCAGGTGGGCGGCGACCTTGCCGCGACGCAGGGCGCTGCCGTCGACGACGTCGTCGTGCAGCAGGGTGGCGGTGTGGATGAACTCGACGGCGGCGGCCAGCTTCAGGCAGTGGTCATTGGCCGAGCCCGCCAGCCGCGCGGCGGCGACCGTCAGCAGCGGCCGCAGGCGCTTGCCGCCCGCCGCGATCAGGTGCTCGGCCAGGGCCGGGATGATCGGCACGTCGCTCTGCATGCGATCGGTGATCAGGCGGTTGACGCCCGCCATGTCGGCCTCGGCGAGGCGCACGAGACGATCCACCGAGCCCGACTTCCGGGGGAGGGTCGCTGCGGCTGCGTCCAAAACCATACTCTCCTTGCGGCCTCCCCTCGCTATTCGGTTCGGCTGGCGAAAGCCGGCTGGGGATGAACCGTTGCGAGGGACAATGGTGGCGGGATAGGTCACGGTCAAGGCGAGCACAAGGCCTAGAAAGCATTGAACGAGACAGGCGTTACCGAGGATCGGGTTCTGGGAGGTCGCGTGCGGCTGCGCCAGAAGCCCGACGGCTACCGGGCCGGCATGGACGCCGCCCTGCTGGCGGCTGCCTGCGACGCCCTGCCCGGCCAGCGTGTGCTGGAGCCCGGCTGCGGAGTCGGCGGGGCCCTGCTGGCGGCCGCGACTCGCCGGCCGCAAGCGATCTTCCAGGGCGTGGAGCGTGATTCCGCCACCGCCGCCCWGGCCGGCGAAAACGCGGCGCTGAACGGCCTAGCCGACCGAGTCGCGGTGCTCGAAGGCGACGTCGAGGCGGGATTCCGCGCCCTGGCCCTGCCCGCCTTCGACGCGGTGATGACCAACCCGCCGTTCTTCGACGACCCCAACGCCCTGCGCGCCCCCACCCCGGCCAAGAGCGGCGCCTGGATGGCCGACGGCGGCCTGGCCGCCTGGACCGGCTTCTGCCTGAAGGCGGCGCGCGAAGGCGGAACGATCACGATCATCCACCGCGCCGACCGCCTGGCCGACATCCTCGCCCTGCTGGCCCCCAAGGCCGGCTCGTTCAAGGTCCGGCCCGTCGCGCCGTTCGCCGACGCCCCGGCCAAGCGGGTGATCGTGCGAGCGATCAAGACCGGCAAGGCCCCGCTGGTCCTGCTGCCGCCATTGGTCCTGCACGACCGCGAGGGCGGCAAGCACTCGGCGGCGGCCGAGGCGATCCTGCGCGGGGAAGCGGATCTGGGGTGGTGAGGGACACGGCTCCGCCGCTTCACGCGGCTGACCGCTGAAGGTGTGAAAGGGACCACGGAGCGCCGGGCGTCGCCCGGAATGTGTGTTTGTAAGTACCGTTTCGACGAAGACCGAACGCTCCGCGTGATCCGTTATCCGGTGAGCCTGCGAGGCGCGGGGTCTTAACCCGCTCCCGCCTTTAGGCCCCCGACGGGCGGAGAGGCTGGCTGCCCCGTCCGGACCGCATGGGCGATTTCAGCCCATGCCTGCTGCGTTCGCCGAACCCTCGCCGCCAGGGCTTTGCCCCATGTTTCAGGGAACCCGCCGCTGGAGCCGCCGCGAAGGCGAGTCTCCTTAAGAGACCCGGCGAATTAAGAGACCCGGCGAACGCTACCCGCTCGACCACCCCTGACAGCCGCCCAAGTCGCCGGCCGGACGTCCCTTTCTAGCCATCAGGTGGGAAGAGTATGGGGGTGGTTTTGAACGCGGATCATTCAGGAGCGCGTAAAAGTGAGAAGCAGTTGAATTCGCTGGGTTCGATCTCGCGARCGCCGGGGATACAGCCCGCTCAATCCCCGTGCCCCTCCCTCCCTCTCTCTGAGAGGGAGGGAGGGGCCCATGCGCAGCATGGGAGGGTGAGAGGTTACACCCTCGGCCGGCGTGCCGGCACATCGCCCGCAACACCGCCAAGATCGTCCAGGGGCTTCGCCTACCCACTCACCCTCCCACCGCTGCGCGGCGGGCCCCTCCCTCTCTCCATGAGAGAGGGGTTTTGGCGCGTGCCTCTTGCGTGAGAAACCCTTCTCCCCCGGAGAAGGAGCCCTCCTTACATCTCACGGCGAGAGGATCGCACCCGACCGGGAGGTCGGCTTGCGACCCGTAGCGGACATACCTTCTTTGCAGCGAAGCTAGTCGCGCTCATCGGTCGGTCGGGCGGTTTGGACTAGCTTCGCTGATGGACGACTGCTGCGCTTAACCGTCTCGATGGCGGATCGCCGTGATTAGCCGCCGAAGATGAAGTCGGCCTTGTAGTAGCCCTTGGCGGGATCGAGGATGTCGATGGCGAACGGCGCCGAGCCGTCCGCCAGATCCGTCAGCCAGGCGTCATTGGACTTCACAATGACGCCCAGGTCGGCCTTTTGGGCTTCGGCCAGCAGCCAGCCGACCATCGCCGCCTTGGTCCCGATACCGTTCGGACCGTCGCCGCCATAGGCCGCGAAATAGTCGACGCGGCTGTCGATCATGGCGTGGATCTTCTCGTCAGTCGGGGCCGCGCCGAAGATCGTCTTGTAGGCCTCGCGGGTGGCGTCGACCATGCTCAGCGACCCGTATTTGGTCGCGAAGGCGTCCTTGCCCTCACCGACCTTGCCCAGGTTGACCGCGAAGTTGATGTAGCGGTTTTCCAGGTTGAACGACTGGTAGTAGGCGCTGTTCAGATTGTTGGCGTTCGGTCCGGTCGGCGAGACCAGATAGTCGATGCCGCCTTCGCTCGGAACCTTGCCGGTGAAGAACTCATAGGCCAGCGAGGCGACCGAGGTCGTGGCCCCGGCGGCGCGAATAGTGGCCGACAAGGCGGCGGTGTCCGTCGCGCCGGCATAGATCTTCAGCTGCAGGTCGGAGGCGAAGCTCGTGTAGGCGCTGGAGCCGCTGCCCGCCCGCAGGATGGACGCGAACGCGGTCTCGATCGCCGGTGACAGCGAGACCGCCAACGCGACGCTCTTGTCAGAGAAGCGCAGGATCTCGATGTGCTCCAGGGTGTCGACGCCGTCGCGGCCGGCGCGCGAGTCTCGGACGATCCATTTGCCGTCCTGACCTTTCTGCCAGACGTACTCGCTGGCGGCGCCCGTGAAGATCGCCGTGTCGACGCCATCTCGGCCGTTCAGCGTGTCGTCACCGCCTAGTCCTTTGAGCTCGTTGGCGGCGCTATTACCCGAGATGATGTCGTTGGCCGCGCCGCCGATCGCATTCTCGATGATCGTCCCGAAGGCGATCGAGACATTGTCAGTCCAGGTGTAGAGGTCGGACTGGACGTCCTTCGATAACCAGACGCTCCAGTCGATCTGCAGGTACTGGGCCTTGTAGTACTTGACCTGGTCCTCGACCGAGAACTGCCCGATGCTCGAGAACGAGCCCGGCTCGAGATCGATCTTCGAGGAACGGGTGTTGGACGAGGCGTCGATCGTGTCCAAACCAGACGCGTCATAGAGGACCCTACCGACCGTAGTGGGCGCGTTCAGGACGTAGACGGTATCGCCCTTGCCGGTCTCCGGATCGGCCCCGTACAGCGCCTGCAGGGCTAAGACGTCATAAAGCTTGGGCGCATCCGACATGATCGAATCGAGGGAGGCTACGGCGTTCGTGCCGGCGCCTTGGACGCTCAGGATGAGCGTAGGGTAGCCCCCGCCTCCGCCCATGTTCGAATAGGGCCATCCCTGATAGTCCGCCGGCAGCAGCGTGCCTGGGTCGTTGGGGTGCGCGAGGCCCAGGGCATGCCCCAGCTCGTGGAGCAGAAGATAGTAGTTTGGGCTCTGCTTCGCGCTGATCCAGATGTCCCCGCCGAACCGCTCGCCCTGGCGCGGACCAAAAGCCCACCCTGCTAGACCCAAGGTGTCGGTCGTGACAGCCGCGCGGATGTCGGCGGTGGTTCCCGGTTCCTGAACCTCCTTAAAGCTCAGGGCGATGTAGGAGTCGTAGGCCGCGACCGCCTTGCGAAAGGCCTCGGCTTCGGTGGCGGTAAGCGCCCTGAAGTCCGTCCGGTAGGGCTCTGAACCCGGCCCATAATCCGTCCAGTCGCTGGCGGTGGTCGGGAAGCCGTAAGTCACGACGGGTAACGCCCAGCCCTCCCGTCCGCGCGTCATCGAGGCGAGGATGTCCTGGACCGTCGGCGTCGCCATGTCTTTTTCCTCAAGAACTGCCTACGCAAAGCCGATCCAAGTCGTTCGGAGCGTGACATGCGATAGTCGTCTTGGAGCTCTACCTTGAGGCGACATCGTCGTACAGCACCGGATAACCACCCGTTGCGGATCTCGCATTGAGGCCTCGAGTCGCCGAGGGTGTGACGATGACGGTTCCTATCGAACGAGTTGGAAGGATCCTTGCCGGGGATGAGGCGGGGCGGTTTGTCGAAGTCCTCGATGACAGCCCCGCTACTCGCGGCTTTCTGATCCTCACTTCACCCGACCCGACGTTCGCGTCGGATTCCTGCTTCGATAACTGGGTCGCGGATCGCGGCGACCTGATCGGCTATTTCCTGGAGGCTGGTTGGAAGATCGAATGGTTGTAGTCGACGTCCGTCAACCACCCGTTGCGGACATTCGGCGGTCGCGCCAATCTCGCCCTTGATGAGTGACATTCTTGAACCTCGCCCATCTCGGCTTGAACTGGTCTGCGCGACGGCGGCGCTTGCAGTGTCTCTTGCAGCGGGCCTCGCTTCGTCAGCCGTTTTCGTCTGGTGGCTTTACGAGGCCGCGACGCATCACGCCGTCCGTGGATCTCGGGGCAAGTGGATAGAACTCGCGGATAGACCCGGCGAGTTCTGGCTTCATGTCGGCCTGATAGCTTTTTGGGCGACCGTTTTGCTGGGCTTCATGACTTGGATCTTCAAGCGGTTGTCCGTCAATGCAGGCTGGGCAGCGGCCGTAACGCAGATGATCCGAAGCTGGCGACTAAAGCGTACCGGCAGCTGAGATCTGCTTCCCCCTTAGCCGCCCTGCCCCCGCCCCCTACTCCGCGTACAGCGCCAGCGCTTGCAGGCACAGCTCCAGCCCGGTCAGGTCGCGCAGCGGGTCCTGGGTCACGATCACGAACAGCCGCCTCGCCTCGCCCCACAGCATGACGGTCTCGGGCAGGCCGTGGTCCTCGATCACGCAGCCGTCGCCGTCGCGCCAGATGCGGTTCTCGTCCAGGGTCGCGCCGAGGATGGTGTCGACGCGGGCCACGTATTCGGCCTGGATCTCGCTGGTGACGTTCAGATAGGCGAAGGTCGGTTTGCCCAGGCCCGCCAGCACCCCGGCCTCGAACACCGCGGCGGTGTCGGCCGAGGGGCCTCGGAACGGGGTCAGGTTGATCACCGCCGCGTCGGCCTGGCGCAATTGCGCCATGCGGCCGGCGTAGAACTGCCGAGCCTCCATCTCGTCGCCGCCCTCGCCCGCCGGCATGCGGGCGGGGGTCAGGGGTTCGAGCCCGGCCTCTAGGCACAGGGCCCGCTGCCGGGCGGCGTGGGCTTCGGCATCGGGGAGCCAGGCCTCGGGGCCGGCGAGCCATAGGGAACGGACAGGACGCATGCGCCTTAGGTCTGGGTCCTGGGGCCTGAAGTCAATGACCGAAGCATTTTCGAGGACGTCCCGTCCTCCAATTGGAGACCGAATGAGGTCTATCGCGCGAAGAACCTTGTTGGCGGCGCCGCTCGCCCTGGCCGCCACGTCCGCGTGGTCGGCCGCCCCGCAGCCCTGGATCGCCTACGAACGCCGCCTGCGCGGCCTGCTGGCCGACCCGCCCGGCGGCGACTTCGACCCGGACTTCGAAGAGACCCTGCTGGACCTCAACAACCTGTTCCGCGGCCGCCAGGGACCGCGCCCGCTGGTCTGGGACAAGGGCCTTGCCCTGGCCGCCCGCGCCCACGCCGCCGACATGGCGGTCACCGAGGTCTTCGACCACCTGACCCGCGAAGGCTATTCCCCGGCCGGTCGGGTCGGCCTGCTGGCCCGCGACCTGGTGGGCGCGCCGGGCGAGAACATCGCCATGCGCCGCAACGCCGCCGGCCCGGTGACGCCCGATCAGATCATGGGCCAGTGGCGCACCAGCCCCGGCCACCGCGCCAACCTGCTGGCTCCGGGCTTCAGCCATGTCGGCTACGGCGTGCTGCGCCAGGGTCCGCGCGTCATCGCGGTCGGGGCCTATGCCGAGGTCGCCGCGCGCCTGGCCGGCCCGGCCCCGCTGCGGGTAGGCTCGGCCGACGAGATCGCCCGGGCCCTGACGAACGCCGCCCCGTCGATCCGCCAGTTCTCGGTGTCCGAGCCTGGCGGCGAGGTGCTGACCACCACCTATGTCGAAGGCCGCCCGCCCAGCGTATTGGCCCCCGGCGCCTGGCAACTGCGCCCGCACCTGTCGTCGGGCGAACACCGCTACGAGGTGGCCTGGGGGCCGGTGTTCGTGCTGGGGTGAGCGTGCCCACGCACATCAAAACACGTGTCATCCCGGAAGCCTCGCAGAGGCTGTCCGGGACCCAGGGGCCAAGCCCAGAGCGGTTGCCCTGGGTCTCGGCTCGGCGCGCTTCGCGCTTGGCCGGGATGACAGCTTTTATTGAGCCACCGCCAGGGTTTCGATGCGGATCGCCACCGCGTCGCCGATGATCCCGGCCGCGCTAGCGCTGCCGAAGGCCTTGCGGCTGACCGTTCCGGTGATGGTGAAGCCGGCCTGCTTCTTCTGATTGTTCGGGGCCGTGCCGATCTTGTTCAGCTTGACGTCCAGGGTGGCCGGCTGGGTCACGCCCATGATCGTCATGTCGCCGGTGACCTTGGCGGTCATGTCCCCGGTCTTTTCGACCTTGGTCGATTTGAAGGTCATGGTCGGGTTCTTGGCCGCGTTCAGCCAGCGCTCGCCCTTGACGTGCTGGTCGCGGGTCGGGTCGGCGGTCAGCAGGCTGTCGACCGTGACCGTGGCCTCGACCCGCGACTTCTCGGGCGCGGCCTCGTCCAGCCAGATCGTGCCTTCCGACTTGGCGAAGATGCCGATCACCGAGGTGAAGCCGAAGCGGTCGACCACGAAGGTAGTCTCGGTGTGGGCCGGGTCCAGCTTGTAGGCGACCTCGGCGGCGAAGGCGGGTGCGGCGGCCGCGGCCAGGGCGGCGCCGGCGATCAGGGTGGCGAGCAGGCGTTTCATCGGGCGTCTCCGTCGCGTCCCCAAGCGGGACCGGAGCGGACTTTTCCAAGCCCCGCCAAACCGCGCAACCCACAAACGAAAAGCCCCCGGCCTTGGGAGGGCCGAGGGCTTCGTGGGATTTTACGCGAGAGTACTGAAGTTCTTGCGGGTCGCGCGATGGCCGCCGAAACCGGCGACCACTTTCGGCTATCGCGCTCCTAGTTTTTCGCTTGGTCGACCAGCTTGTTCTTGGCGATCCAGGGCATCATGCCGCGCAGGCGGCCGCCGACTTCCTCGATCTGGTGCTCGGCCGCGCGGCGACGGGTCGCCTTGAAGCTGGGCTGGCCCACCTGGTTTTCCAGCATGAAGTCACGGACGAACTTGCCCGACTGGATGTCTTCCAGCACGCGCTTCATCTCGGCCTTGGTTTCCGGCGTGATGATGCGCGGGCCGGTGACGTACTCGCCGTACTCGGCCGTGTTCGAGATCGAGTAGTTCATGTTGGCGATGCCGCCTTCRTASATSAGGTCGACGATCAGCTTSAGCTCGTGCAGGCAYTCGAAATAGGCCATTTCCGGCGCRTAGCCGGCTTCCACCAGCRYTTCGAAGCCGGCGCGGAYCAGYTCGACGGTGCCGCCGCACAGMACGGCCTGCTCGCCGAACAGGTCGGTCTCGCACTCTTCGCGGAAATTGGTCTCGATGATGCCCGAGCGGCCGCCGCCGATGGCCGAGGCGTAGGCCAGGCCGAGGTCGAGGGCGTTGCCGGTGGCGTTGTGGTGCACCGCGATCAGGCAGGGCACGCCACCGCCCTTCTGGTACTCGCCGCGCACGGTGTGACCCGGGCCCTTCGGCGCAACCATCAGGACGTCGATGGTGTCCTTCGGCTCGATCAGGCCGAAGTGGACGTTCAGGCCGTGGGCGAACAGCAGGGCCGCGCCGTCGCGGATGTTGGGGGCGATCTCGTTCTTGTAGATCGCCGCCTGGTGCTCGTCGGGCGCCAGGATCATGATCAGGTCGGCCCAGGCGGCGGCGTCGGCCACCGTCATGACCTTCAGGCCCTCGCCTTCGGCCTTCTTGGCGGTCGGCGAGCCGGCGCGCAGGGCGACGGCGACGTTCTTGATGCCCGAGTCACGAAGGTTGAGAGCGTGGGCGTGGCCTTGGCTGCCGTAGCCTACAATAGCGATCTTCCGGTCCAGGATGCGGGCGATGTCGGCGTCGCGGTCGTAGTAGACGCGCATGTTTTTTCTCCAGGACTGGTCAATCAGGGTCGCCCGGCGCAACGGCGGAGCGACAAAGGCCGGGCGTTTGAGCGTTTTTTTGCCGTTTCGTCAAGGTGAAGCCGACAGAACGCCGAAATGCAAAAGCCTTCGCGGCCACGTTTTAAGCGCTCGCGCGTTCGTTCGCCATGTCCGTGCTTGACCTGGACGGCCCGGAGCCGCCGATCGTCCCGCCCCAGCCCATCGAGCAGCGCCCTCTGCGCGTCCTGATCGTCGCCGGGTCGCAGCGCCGCCACAACAGCTGCCCGGGCCTGGATTCCAAAGCCCGGGCCCTGATGCTGCGGATGGCGGCGAGGATGCCGCCCGGCTGGCAGGTCGACACCGAGGACCTGGGCAACCAGCACGGCAAGCCCAAGATCCAGGCCTGCAACGCCTGTGTCAGCTCGTCGATGGCGCTCTGCGTGTGGCCCTGCAACTGCTACGGCCCGCGCTCGACCACACAGCCGGACCTGATGTGGGACCTGGACCTCTATGGCCGCCTGGCCCGCGCCGACGCCTGGGCGTTCGTAGGGCCGACCAACTGGTATGGGCCCAGCTCGAACTTCAAGCTGATGTTCGACCGCCTGGTCTGCGCGGCGGGCGGCAATCCGCGCCCCGACCTGATCGACAAGAAGGACACGCTGAAGGCCCAGGCCCTGGAGCGCTCGCCCGAATGGCGGCGGCTGACCAAGAACCACCTGGAGGGCCGCACGGCCGGCTTCTTCACCTATTGCGACGGCGGGGCCAACGAGATCGGCGACGACGGCCGGCCCAAGCTGGTCCAGCACAAGGCCTGGTTCGATCCGTCCGAGGAGCCCTATCAYGACGAGCGCCTGGCCTATCAGGGCTTGGTCTGGCAGTGCCGCTACAGCGGGATCGAGGTGCCGGACGAGCTGTGGGTGGCGGGTGATTTCGGCGAGGGCGTTCCGTACGCCGATGACCAGATCGAGGACATGATGGCCGATGTCGAGGGCCTGAAACCGTTCGACGCCTGGGCCAGCGCTCTCATCCGCCACGTCGAGCGCAAGGGCGTCGTGGCGACCAAGGACGACGAGCGGGCGGCGAAGTCGACGACGAACGTGTGAGGGTCGCCCTATCCTGTCATCCCGGCCGCAGCGGAGCGGAGAGCCGGGACCGCCACAAGCTCAGCGCTTCCGGTGGTCCCGGATAGCCTCTGCGAGGCTTCCGGGATGACACGGGTTTTTAGAGCCCTACCCTCGCAGCTCCAGCCCGTTGCCGTCGGGATCCCGCAGATAGATCGAGGTCGACGGGCCCGAGGCCCCGAGGCGCTCGCCCTCCTCGCCCAGCGCGACGCCCTTGGCGCCTCCTCGAGTTTTCGCCGATATGGGCGCGGCTAGGCCCGGCGGAAGGGGAACGCGGCGCGCAGGGCCGGGTCGCGCAGCCACAGGCCGCCCCACAGGAACAGACCCAGATAGATCGAGAACAGTTCGTGGCTGTACAGCGGGTTCTCGACCCGCACCTGGGTGGCCATGGCTCCGCCCAGCAGGCCGGTCATCAGCACCGCGCCCAGAAGCGACGTGCGCGGGAAGAGATAGAGCGCCAGGAAGGTCAGCTCCATCAGGCCGATCATCAGGACGTAGTCAGGTTTCCATCCCAGCGCGACCAGGGTCTGGGCCGCCACGGGCATGCCCAGCAGCTTAGGCGCGATGGACGCGCCCAGCATGAAGAGGGCGAAAAGGCCCGTCAGGACGCGGCCGGTCCACACCAGGGGCGAAGCTTTCATCGGGTCTTCCTCCTTCGGGCGGAACATCCGCCTTCGGGCCTAGGACGGCCGAACCGCGCCCTGACCGACATCGCGATGAAAGAAATTCGATGAACGCCACGAGAGGTATCCCCCAAAAGGGAACGGGCGGGCCTCGAAGGAGACCCGCCCGCCAGATTTTACCAGAAGAGGTCGTAGTAGACGCTCAGGACCTGGCCGCTCCAGACGTCGACCAGGATGGCGTTGTCGCCGACCCGGACCCATTCGCAGCCGATCGGCGGCTGCGGCAGGTCGTACTGGAACCAGTCCAGATAGTACGGGCTGGAGTACCAGCCGCCCGGCAGGTAGTCGCCGAACGACCAGCTGCGCACGTACCAGCCGCGCGGATAGCGATAGGCCGGGGCGCGGTAGCGCTGCGCGGAGCGGAAGCTCGGACGGTAGTGGTTGCGGTCATATTGCGGACGGCCCCGGTCGCGGTCGCGATACTGGCCATGGCCCGGACGGCGGTCGTTGCGGTCCCAGCCGCCGCGGTTGTCGTTGCGGTCGTTGCGATCCCAACCGCCCGGACGGCTGTCGTTGCGGCCGTCGCGGTCGTTCCGGTCCCAGCCGCCGCGATTGCCGTCGCGGTTCCAGTCGCCCCGATCGCGGCCGTCATGGCCGCCTCGGCTCCAGTCGCGGCCGCCGTTATTCTGCTGCTGCTGCTGCTGTTGTTGAGGCTGAGGCTGCTGTTGGGGACGGTCGCCCCGGTTCCAGCCACTGCCATTGCCGTCGGGTCGGCCGCCGCGGTCACCCCGGTCACCCCGGTTCCAACCGCTGCCGCCGTTCTGCTGGGCCTGGGGCTGCGCTTGAGGCTGGGGCTGCGGACGCTCGCCGCCGCCCCGGTTCCAGCCGCCGCCGCGATCACCGCCCCGGTCACCGCGATCACCGCCGCCCCGATCACCGCCCCGGTCGCCGCGATCGCCGCCGCCGCGATCGCCTCGCTCACCGCCACGATCGCCTCGAGGACCACCGTCCCCGCGCTGCTCGCGCTGCGCCTGCGCCTGTTGCTGCTGCTGCGCGGCCACCGCGCCGGCGGCCCCGGCTTCAGCGGCCGCGCCGCCCAGCAGGGAAAGCAGCATGGCGGTGGTGATCAGACGTTTCATTTCTTGCTCCGAAGGGCCTTGAAGCGCGGCCCGGGCTTGTCCCTTGATAGCAAACTCGGACTCACCGGATGAACCGGGCTTGAACGGACTTCACGAGGGCCTTCGATGACCGCGCACCCTAACGACGTCGTCAGCTTCTGGCGCAAGGCCGGCCCGAAAAAATGGTTCGCCAAGGACCACGCCTTCGATGCCGCCATCGCCCTGAAGTTCGAGCAGACCCACTACCGCGCCTCGATGCGGCGCTATGACAAATGGGCGGAGACGCCCGAAGGCGCGCTGGCCCTGCTGATCCTGCTCGACCAGTTTCCGCGCAACATGTACCGCAAGACGCCGCACGCCTTCGCGACCGACCCGCTGGCCCGGATGTTCGCCCGTGCCGCCATCGCCGCCGGCCACGACCACGACCCGATCATCTCGGCCGACCTGCGGCCGTTCTTCTATCTGCCGTTCGAGCACTCCGAATCCCTGGTCGACCAGGAGTTCAGCGTCCAGCTGTTCGCCTCGCTGCAGGCCGACACCGGCGACGAGGAGTCGATGAAGTACGCGCTGATCCATCGCGACATCATCGCCAGGTTCGGCCGCTTTCCGCACCGCAATAGCGGGCTTGGTCGCGAAACGACGCCCGCCGAACAGGAATTTCTGGACGAAGGCGGTTTCGCGGGCTAGGCGATTTCGCTCAATCCTGGCGCGACTTTCGGCGTCGGACTGCTTTCGCCGGCCTCGGCCGGCGCCGTTCGGGGAACATCGAGAATGACAGCCTTTCGCCGCGCGCTGACCGCTGGTCTGGCGCTGATCGTCCTGACTCCGGAAGTCGGCTTCGCCCAGGCCAAGGCCAGCAAGGGCCAGCAGATGCAGACCCAGGCCTCGGCCGAGGTCCCGCATTGCTCGCGCAAGCTGGGCACGCTGTCGATCGTCGACGGCGACGATTCCAGCGGCTGGACCCAGTACAACCTGGCCTCGCCGCAGAAGGTGCTGCGCGCCATCGTCCAGCGCTCGGGCTGCTTCAACCTAGTCGATCGCGGCGCGGGCCTCAGCGCGGCCGAGAAGGAACGCGCCATCGGCGGCAATCTCGGCCTGCAGCGCGGCTCCAACGTCGGCCAGGGCCAGGTGAAGGCGGCCGACTACGTGCTGGTCGCCGAGGTCCAGGGTCGCGACAGCAACGCCGGCGGCGGCGCGGTGGCCGGCGCGATCGGCGGCCTGATCGGCGGTCGCGTCGGCGGCCTAGTCGGCGGCATCAAGACCAAGAAGCTGGAAGCCAACACCGTCCTGTCGCTGACCAACGTCCGCACCACCGAGACCACGTCGGTAGCCGAAGGCTATGCGGTCAAGAACGACATCGGCTGGGGTGTGGGCGGCGGCATCGGCTGGGGCGGCGCGGTCGGCGGCGGCTACGAGGACACCGAGATCGGCCGCATTGTCACCCTGTCGTTCATCAATGCCTATTCGAAGATGATCGGCGACCTGGGCCTGCTGTCCGACAGCGCTCCGGCCGCGGTCGCCGCGCCGTCCAAGACCTTCGTGGCCACCCGCGTCACCAACCTGCGCGCCGCCCCGCTGGCCGCCGGCAAGCTGATCCGCGCCCTGCCCGCCGGCGCGATCGTCTATCCCACCGGCAAGAAGCAAGAGCTGTGGTGGGAAGTGGCCGACGAGAACGACAACGTCGGCTGGGTGCTGAACACGGCGCTGGAACCAGGGAAGTAGGCGATCAGGAAAGCCTCCCTTCCCCCTTGCGGGGAAGGGTCGGGGATGGGGGTGTCGCTCCGACGTGGCCAACGTCAACGCTGACACCCCCACCCCTGCCCCTTCCCCGCAAGGGGGAGGGGTTCTAGCGCGAGGATAACTGACGCCGCCCTGTGGACGCTTGCGCACGCCGCGGTGTTCAACGCCCCGATTCGCCGTCACAATCGCGCACCATGACCACCGCCGTCCTCGCTCCCGCCAAAGYCGCCGCCGACCATCCCGAGCGGCAATATCTGGCCCTGCTCGCCGACATCCTGGCGAACGGCGTCCAGCGCGGCGACCGCACAGGCACCGGCACGCTCGGCGTGTTCGGCCGGCAGATCCGCTTTGACCTGGCCAAGGGCTTCCCGGTCCTGACCACCAAGAAGCTGCACCTGCGCTCGATCTTCATCGAGCTGCTGTGGTTCCTGAAGGGCGACACCAACATCGCCTACCTCAAGGACAACGGCGTGCGCATCTGGGACGAGTGGGCCGACGAGAACGGCGACCTCGGCCCGGTCTACGGCAAGCAGTGGCGCTCGTGGGCCGCGCCCGACGGCCGGGTGATCGACCAGATCGCCAACCTGGTCGAGAACCTGAAGACCAATCCCAACAGCCGCCGCCACATCGTCTCGGCCTGGAACCCGGCCGACGTCGACGACATGGCCCTGCCGCCCTGCCACTGCCTGTTCCAGTTCTTCGTGGCTGACGGCAAGCTGAGCTGCCAGCTCTATCAGCGCAGCGCCGACGTGTTCCTAGGGGTGCCGTTCAACATCGCCAGCTACGCCCTGCTGACCCTGATGGTCGCCAAGGTGGTCGGCCTGGAGCCGGGCGAGTTCGTCCACACCTTCGGCGACGCCCACCTCTATCTGAACCACCTGGACCAGGCCCGCGAGCAGCTGACCCGCGAACCCTTCCCGTTCCCGACCTTGAAGATCGCCGACAAGCGCGACCTGTTCGGGTTTGAGTACGAGGACTTCACTCTGGAAGGCTACCAGGCCCATCCGCATATCAAGGCCGAGGTTTCGGTTTGATCCCTCTGGCCCTCGTCGTCGCCCGCGCCGCCAATGGCGTGATCGGTCGTGACGGCGACCTGCCCTGGCGGCTGAAGTCGGACCTGGCCCTGTTCAAGGCCACCACCCTGGGCAAGCCGGTGATCATGGGCCGCAAGACCTGGGACAGCCTGCCCCGCAAGCCCCTGCCCGGCCGCATGAACCTAGTCCTGTCGCGCGACGGCTCGTTCGCGCCCGAGCAGGCCGTGGTCTGCGAAAGCTTCATGGAAGCCGTGCAGATGGCCCGCGAGCAAGCCGAGGATGACGGCGCCGAAGAGGTCTGCGTGATCGGCGGCCGCAGCCTGTTCGAGGCGGCGATGGGCAAGGCCAAGCGGCTCTACCTGACCGAGGTGGACGCCACGGTCGACGGCGACGTGACCTTCCCCGACTTCGACGAGGCGGCTTGGACCGAGGTCCGCCGCGAGGAACACCCCGCCGGCGAAGGCGATGACCACGCCTTCGTGTTCCGGGTGCTGGAGCGGCGCTAGGCCCTAGACCCTGTCATCCCGGAC
>NZ_JBFUJD010000069.1:0-30434 GCF_056401555.1 Caulobacter sp. P4_E5 | reverse complement strand
GCTGCGCGGCACCAAGCGTGAAGACGTCGAGCGCGGCCAAGTGCTGTGCAAGCCGGGTTCGATCACGCCGCACACCAAGTTCGTGGCCGAAGCCTACATCCTGAACAAGGAAGAAGGCGGCCGTCACACCCCGTTCTTCACCAACTACCGTCCGCAGTTCTACTTCCGCACGACCGATGTCACCGGCATCATCAAGCTGAAGGAAGGCGTGGAAATGATCATGCCGGGCGACAACGCCGAGCTGGACGTCGAGCTGATCACCCCGATCGCCATGGACCAAGGCCTGCGCTTCGCCATCCGTGAAGGCGGCCGCACCGTCGGCGCCGGCGTGGTGGCCAAGATCGTCGAGTAATCGATCGATCTTCAGCGCACGCTGATCTGAGCTAAGCGAAGGCCCCGGAGAGCGATCTCCGGGGCCTTTTGCTTTTGGAGCGGCGTTCGCATCGGGCGGAGCAGGCGGTTTTTAGCCTAGGTCGCCCCTGTGAAGACGGCCAACAGCACGAAGGTCCAAAGGGCCAAGGGAACCATTGGAAGGCCACTTGCAGCTACGCGCCAACGCTTCGAAAGAATGACCGCGGCAAGGAAGAGTACGAGTCCCATCCAAAAGAGGCCAAGGCCGAGGCCCATCACGCCGCGTAGGGCGGGCAGCGAACTTGTCCCAAGCGTCACCGCGACGAACGGGGCGCCGGCGACCATTGCCGCACCAAACCCTGCTAAGAGCGCCAGCCGCCGCTTGTGAGAGCCATCATAGCTGAACCAGAACACAGCTATCGTAGCTACGAAGCCCGCGATGGCGACGGCCGCCAGGAAAAACCAGCTTGTCATCGCGGAGCAAGATCCGCGACGGGCGGTGAGCCGACGTCCGAGCTCATCGAGCTGTGCCTGCCATGAGCATTTGCTCCTCAACGCTCAGTGCGGGGAGCTGTCGCGGTGATCGTCCCAAGCTCCCAATCCCATTGCGCATCCTCTCGCCTCCAGTAGACGTTGCGGCCTAACCGGCTCGCCTACAAGCCGGCGTTCCGAAGTCCTTCGTTGGGTGGCGAGCGGACATCCGGAATCCCTCTTTCTCAGAGAGAGGGAATTGGTGGGTCCGCCATGGGTCGAAAGCGGGAATTGGCGAGGTCTCTGAACTCAGACCTTGCGCTCCTATTCCGGCGCCGCACCCCAGCTAGGGTGCGAAGCGGACGTCGTTGCCGGAAGTCCCAAGACGGGCTCGCCAGCCATCTGCGTGACTATTGGAGCGCCCGTAACTGGATCATTTGCGGCCGCCCTGACTCCACGTTTTCGCTTGAAAAGTAGATGCCGCCGGCCGCGTCGACCGAAACGCGTCTACAGAATTGGGGGCGTGGCGGCGTTTTCACGCAAAGGCGTCCGTCGGCCACGGTGAAATTGCCCCACGTCACCGCACGACCCTGAAGCTCGTAGATGCCTCCCGCATGAAAAATCTCGATGTGATCCGCGACCGCCGTATCGACGCTGACGTCGGCGAACCTAAGGGCGATTTCGGAAGCTGGGAGCGGCTTCAGATCCATGGACGGCGTCGGGCCAGGTAAGATTCCAGCCGTTGCGGTCGTAATCCAGAAGGCGACTGTGATGATTGCCTGGGCGGTGACGCTCATACGCTGAGCCTATCCGGGCGAGAGAGGTCAGCAAAGGGCCGAGAAGGCGCCTTAGCCCCTCCTGAATCCCCGCCGTCGCGCGGGGACACGCGGGTTTCAGCGCGAGCGAAATCAACGTCTTGGCTCCGCAAGCAGCGAGCCCATCCAAAATCGACGCATCACCCTGAAAACCGGACCCATACTTCTCCTTGCCCCGTCGCGGGGGAGGGCGTTCAGCTGGCGACCGAATGCGCGGCGGGGGTGATCGAGCGGGAAGCGCTCGCCGGGTCTCCTAAGGAGACTCGCCTTCGTGACGGATCCAGCGGCGGGTTCCCTGAAACATCGGGACGAAGCCCTGGCGGCGACGGCTTGGCGGACGCACCAGGCGCGGGCTGAAATCGCCCGCGCGGTCCGGAGGGAACGCATTTCTCTCCGCTCGCCGGGGGCCTCTTTCGGAAGCGGGTTAAGACCCCGCGCGTCGAGGGCTCACCGGATAACGGTCACGCGGAGCGCTCCGGCCTCGGCCGAAACGGTACTCCACTACAATCTCATCCGGGCCCTGCCCGGACGCTCCGCCGCCTCCCCAACCCGCCGGCCCAACCGGCGGAAGGGCGCCGTGCTGCGCCTCACCCCTCGACAAACCGCGGAATAGGCCCGACCTGCGCCGTCTGGTCCGGCAGCTCGACGAACTCCTCGTCGATGAAGCACCAGCCCCAGCCCTCGGGTGGATCATAGCCCTCGATGATCGGGTGCTTGCTGGCGCGGAAGTGGGCGGTGGCGTGCTTGCTGGGACTGTCGTCGCAGCAGCCGACATGGCCGCAGGTGCGGCACAGACGCAGGTGCACCCACCAGCCGCCGGTCTTCAGGCACTCCTCGCAGCCCTTGGCGCTGGGCGTGACCGAGCGGATGGCGTCGCCGTGCGTGCAGCTCATCGGAAGGTCCCTTAAGCGTCGGCCAGATAGGCGTGGATGGCGGCGACGGCCTGGGCGCCTTCGCCGACGGCGGCGGCCACCCGCTTGACCGAGCCGGCCCGGGCGTCGCCGATCGCGAACACGCCCTTGCGGCTGGTCTGCAGCAGCGGATGGCCCGGCGCCAGGTCGGCCCCGGTGCGCACGAAGCCGTGGTTGTCCAGCTCGACCCGGCAGTGGGCCAGCCAGGCGGTGTTGGGCGCGGCGCCGATGAACAGGAAGAGGTGGCTGATGGCCTGGGTGGTCTCCAGGCCGCCCGGACCGCGCCAACGCACCGCCGACAGCTGGCCGCCCTTGCCCTCGGGGGCGTCGCCTTCGAGGTCGACGACCTGGCTCTTGACCACCACCTCGATGTTCGGCGTGCTCTGGATGCGGTCGATCAGGTAACGGGACATGGTCGCCGCCAGGCTCTCGCCGCGCACGATCATCCAGACCTTCTTGACCTGGCTGGCCAGATAGACCGCCGCCTGGCCCGCCGAGTTGCCGGCTCCGACGAGCGCAACCTCCTGGCCGGCGCACAGCTTGGCCTCCAGCGGCGAGGCCCAGTAGTGGACGCAGGCCCCCTCGAAACGGTCGAGGTTCTCGACCTCCAGCCGGCGATAGCGGGCGCCGCTGGCGATGACCACGGTCTTGGCCTGGGCGCTCTCGCCGCTGGCCAGCTTCAGGCGATAGCGGTGCGAGCCTTCCTCGCAGTCCAGCGAGGCGACCTCGTCGGGAATGGCCAGCTCGGCCCCGAACTTCTGGGCCTGGCCATAGGCGCGGCCCATCAGGGCCATGCCCGAAATCCCCGTGGGGAAGCCGAGATAGTTCTCGATCCGCGCCGAGGCCCCGGCCTGGCCGCCAAAGGCGCGGGTGTCCAGCACCAGCACCGACAGGCCCTCGGACGCGGCGTAGACGGCGGTGGCCAGGCCCGCGGGACCGGCCCCGACCACGGCCACGTCGTAGATGCGGTCGGAGTCGATCGGACCCACCAGGCCGATGCAGCGGCCCAGCTGATAGTTGGTCGGCTGGCGCAGCAGGGTTCCGTCCGGACACAGGACGATCGGCAGCTCGCTGTCGTCGACCTCGAAGCGCTGGATCAGCACATTGGCGCACTCGACCGCGTCGGGATCCAGATGCTGATAGGGATGGCCGTTGCGGGCCAGGAATCCGGACAGGCGGATGACCTCGGAATCGGCGGCGCGGCCGACGATGATCGGCCCGCCGGCCCCGGTCTCGATCAGGCTGACCCGGCGCAGGATCAGGGCGCGCATGATCCGCTCACCCAGTTCCGCCTCGGCGACCAGCACGGCGCGCAGGCGTTCGGGGGCGATCAGCAGGGCCTCGACCTCGCTGATGGCGGCGACGTCGACCAGCGAGGGGCGGCCCGACAGCTGGGCGATCTCGCCGATGAACTGGCCGGCGGCGTGCTCGACGATCGGCTGGCTGTCGTTGTGGGCGTCACGGCGGCTGATCGCCACCCGGCCGGCCAGAATCACGAACAGGCCGGGCGAGGGGACGCCGGAGGTCGCCAGAGCCGCGCCGGCCTCGGCGCGGATCACCTGGCCGAAGCGGCGCAGGCGGTCGATCTCGGCCGGTTCCAGCCGAGGAAACATTTGGGCGCGTCGGGTGTCGAAGGTTGTGCCAGCCATGGGCGGCAGATTGCTCCAGGATCGCGCGCCGGTCACCCGTCCAACGATGAAGGTTTTGAACATTCCCGCCCTAGCGTCATCGGTTGTACCGCCCGGCGCCCAAGGCGTAAGCTCGTCGCCATGTCGCGTTCCCCCGCCACCCGTCGTCCCGCCGTGCAATGGCGCGCCGGACGCTCCCCGGAATCGCTTTCGCGGGACCTGCCGCGCGAGACCGCCGTGGGGCTGTCGTTCGACGGTCGTCCCCATACGGTGCTGATGGCCACGCCCGAGCACCTGGAGGATCTGGCCCTGGRCTTCGTGGTCACCGAGGGAATCGCCGCGGCCGCCGACGTGCTGGCGATCACCGCCAAGGAAGAAGAGCAGGGCGTGCTGGTCGACATCCGCCTGGCGCCCGGCGCGACCGCTAAGAAGGCCCGGCCGCGCAATCTGGAAGGCCGCTCCAGCTGTGGCCTCTGCGGCGTGCAGCGCCTGGCCGACGCGGTGCGGCCGCTGCCGGTGCTGGGCGCGGGCGTCCAGATCGCGCACGAGGCCATACCGCGCGCCCTGGCGGCCCTGGAGGAGCGGCAGGCCTTGGGCCGCCTGACCCGCGCCACCCACGCCGCCGCCTTCTTTGACGCCGACGGCGCGCTGATCCGGGTCCGCGAGGACGTCGGCCGCCACAACGCGCTCGACAAGCTGGCCGGAGCCATGGCCCGCGAGGGGATCGACTCGGCGACGGGCTTCGTCGTCGTCACCAGCCGCTGCTCGTTCGAGATGGTCGAGAAGGCCGCGCGGACGGGCTGTCCGATCCTGGTGGCGGTCTCGGCCCCGACCGAACTGGCGATCGCCAAGGCGGAAGAGGCCAATCTGACCCTGGTCGCCCTGGCCCGCGCCGACGGCCACGCGGTGTTCGCCGGCGGCCAGCGTCTTCTAGAATCCGAAATGGAACCGGCCTGATGGCGAGCGACAAGGTCCCGGGGGTTCGGCCCTATCACCAAGCCGCCGGCGGCTGGGGCGCGCTGAAGGCGGTGGCCGGCGCCCTGGCCGACCAGGAGACGATCGTCGAGGGCGGCAAGACCCTGATGCGCGCCAATCAGCCCGAGGGCTTCGACTGCCCCGGCTGCGCTTGGCCCGACCCCAAGCACACCTCGTCGTTCGAGTTCTGCGAGAACGGAGCCAAGGCCGTGGCCTGGGAGGCGACGACCAAGCGGGCGACGCCGCGGGTCTTCGCCGAGCACACGGTCAGCGAACTGCTGACCTGGAGCGACCACCAGATCGAGGACCTGGGCCGGCTGACCGAGCCGATGGCCTATGATCCGGCCGACGACCGCTACAAGGCCATCACCTGGGACGAGGCCTTCGCGCGGACGGCGGCGGGGCTGAAGGCGCTGGACGATCCCAACCGGGCCGAATTCTACGCCTCGGGCCGGGCCAGCAACGAGGCGGCCTTCCTCTATCAGCTGATGGCGCGGCGGTTCGGGACAAACAATTTCCCCGACTGCTCGAACATGTGCCACGAGCCGACCAGCGTCGGCCTGCCGGACTCGATCGGCCTGGGCAAGGGCTCGGTGACCCTCGAGGACTTCGACCACGCCGACCTGATCCTGTGTTTCGGGCACAATCCCGGCACCAACCATCCGCGGATGATGTCCACCCTGCGCGAGGCCAGCCGGCGCGGCGCGACGATCCTGGCCTTCAACCCACTGAAGGAGCGGGCGCTGGAGAAGTTCGCCTCGCCGCAGGACCCGGTCGAGATGGCGACCCTGACCTCGACCTCGATCGCCTCGGCCTATTACCAGCTGACCATCGGCGGCGACGCGATGTTCGTGCAGGGCATGATGAAGGCGCTGCTGGCGATGGAAGCGCGCGACGGCGGCGTGCTCGATCGTGTCTTTATAGAAGAGCACACCGCCGGTTTCGAAGGCCTCGCGGCGTTCGTCGAGGCGCTGGACTGGGCCGAGATCGAAGCCGGCTGCGGCCTGCCGCGCGCCCGGATCGAGGAGGCGGCGGCGACCTACGCCAAGGCCAAGGCGGCCATCCTCTGCTACGGCATGGGCCTGACCCAGCACCGCGACAGTTCCGGCGCGGTGCAGCAGCTGGTCAACCTGCTGCTGCTGAAGGGCAACATCGGCCGGCCGGGGGCGGGGATCTGTCCGCTGCGCGGCCATTCCAACGTCCAGGGCGCCCGCACGGTCGGGATCGCCGAGAAGCCGTCGGCGGCGATGCTGGATTCGATCCGCGACGTGTTCGGCTTCGAGCCGCCCCGCGCCCACGGTCATACGGTGGTCGAGGCGATCGCGGCGATCGAGCGGGGCGAGGCCAAGGTCTTCGTCGGTCTGGGCGGCAATTTCGCGGTGGCCGCGCCCGACCCGGTGCGGACCTTCGCGGCCATGCGCAAGCTGGACCTCGCCGTCCACGTCGCCACCAAGCCCAACCGCACGCACCTGCTGGTCGGCAAGGCGACGATCCTGCTGCCGTGCCTGGGCCGCACCGAGCTGGACGTTCGGGCCGGCGTGCGCCAGTCGGTGACGGTCGAGGACTCGATGTCGATGGTCCACGCCTCGCGCGGCCTCAATCCGCCGGCGTCCGAGCACCTGCTGTCCGAGCCGGCCATCGTGGCGGGGATCGCCGCGGCGGTGTTCGGAGAGGATCCGCTGGTCGACTGGCCGGGACTGGCTAACGATTACGACGCCGTGCGCGCCCTGATCGCCCGGGTCTTCCCCGGCGCGTTCGACGACTACAATGACAGGATCCGCGTTCCCGGTGGCTTCCGTCTGCCCGTCGGACCGTCGGACCGGATCTGGAAGACGGCGACAGGTAAGGCCAACTTCATCGTCCACGCCCCCAAGGCCGGGGACCCGCGCCGGGGTGATCCGGACGTGATGATCCTGACCACCCTGCGCAGCCACGACCAGTACAACACCACGATCTACGGCGATAACGACCGCTATCGCGGGGTGTTCGGCCGCCGCGACGTGATCTTCGCCAATCCCGACGACCTGGCCCGGCTGGGGCTGGAGCAGGGCGACCTGGTCGATCTTGGCGCGGCCTTCGACGAGACGGGCGAGCGGCTGGTGCGGGCCTTCACCGTGGTGGCGCGCGACATCCCGCCGGGATGCTTGGCGGCCTATTATCCCGAGACCAATGTGGTGATCGCCCTGGATGACCACGACCAGCGCTCGGGCACGCCGGCCTACAAGTCAGCTCCGGTGCGGCTGCGCAAGCATCAGGCGGCTTGGCCCGCCTAGCGGCTGGAGCCGGGCCCGCGGTCGACTAAGCGACCGCCGTTCCATGACTTCTGGGTCATGACCACGAATTAAGTCGAAGGTTGGGCGAACCGTCGCTAGCTTCCCCTCATCGAATTACACGCATCCGACGGGAGAAACCGATGCGCGCTCTGACCACCCTGGCCCTCGTGGCCGCCGCCGTGTCCGCCGCCGGAGCCGCCTCGGCCGCCCCCTCCGTGAAGATCAAGGACGCCGTCGCGCGCGTCGTGGTCATCCCCGAGAACCGCTCGGACGTGAAGGTCGAGTTCCTGACCACCAATCCCAGCCTGCCGCTGGCCCTGCGTCAGAACGGCGATGAGGTGATCGTCGACGGCGACCTGCGCATGAACAAGATCAACGGCTGCAACAGCCGCAACGGCAAGATCTGGGTCAAGGTCCGCGGCGTCGGCGAGGTCTCCTACGACAACTTCCCGCAGATCGCGGTCCGCGTGCCGATGGACGCCAGAGTCCAGGCCGGCGGCGCGGTGTTCGGCGACATCGGCCGCTCGGACAGCGTCAAGCTGGGCAACGCCGGCTGCGGCGACTGGACGATCGCCAACACCAAGGGCAAGCTGGAAGTCGCCCAGGCCGGCTCGGGCGACACCAAGACCGGCTCGGCTGGCGTCGCCGAGATCAGCATCGCCGGTTCGGGCGACGTCTCGACCCAGGCCGTCGCGGGTGATCTCGAGGTCAATATCGCTGGCTCGGGCGACGTCTCGGTCGCCAGCATCGCCGGCAAGCTGGACGGCAACATCGCCGGCTCGGGCAACATCACCGTCGCGGGCGGCCGCAGCCGTCTGGTCGATGTCAGCGTGATGGGCTCGGGCGACGTGGCCTTTAATGGCGAGGCCGATGAGGTCGACGTCTCGGTGGCCGGTTCGGGCGACGTGCGCATCGCCAAGGTCAACGGCCCGGTCAAGAAGCACGTGGCCGGCTCGGGCGACGTGATCATCGGCCAGTAGGCCGCCACTCACGCACACACACGCTCTCTATATATAAGAGTGAAGGCCCCGGGATCGCTCCCGGGGCCTTCTTCATGTCGAACCGGTTGGTTCGGCGATCCTTAGCGGACGCCGAAGCCGAACAGGTCGCCGGCCGTGGCCAGGTCGGCCCCAGCGCGATCGCGGTCCTTCAGGCTGCCGCCGAAGGTGTAGCGGAAGCCGACCTTCACGGCGTCCGAGTTCAGCTTGGCCAGGTCCTTAGATTCCGCGTGGGTGTACTTGGCGAAGGTCGACCAGCCGCTGCCCGCGAACTTGTATTCGCCACCGGCATTCACGTCCCACAGGTCGGCGTTGACGTTGGTGTCGATGCGCGACCAGCCGGCGCCGGCGTTCAGGCGGAAGTTGTCCGACACGAAGTAGCGGGCTTCGCCGCGGACCGAGTACAGGTCGGCGTCCAGGTCGTTCGACTGGCCGTAGGCGACCAGGCCCGTGAGGGTGACGTTGTCCAGGTACTTCTGGGCTTCGGCGCCGACGGCCCAGAGGGTGTCGTTCGACGGACGCGACAGGGCGGTGAAGCCGCCGACGCGGACGGTGTCGCCCAGCTTGGTCGTCAGGTGGACGGCGCCCGAGGCGACGGTCTCGTCCGACAGGTCGTTGTCCGAGATCGAGACGTCGCCGTTGGCGGTCACGGTCCAGGCGCCTTGCAGCGGGATGGCGACCGAGCCGTCGAGGACGGCCGAGGTGCCGTCAGCGCCGCCGAGGCGGGTGTTCAGGTCGGTATAGTTCACGGCGGCGCCGACCGAGCCGACGTTTTGCGCGAAGGCCGGGGCCGAGATGGCGGCGGCGACCAGGGCGGCGGTGGCGAAGAGCTTCGTATTCATTGGGTCTATCCCCTTACACAACACAACAGTGGCTCCTCCGGCTGGCTTGGCGGTCGTTGTTGGGGGGAGGGCCGCCCAGTCCGCCGGGGAGGGGCGGCATCTATGGAGGTTCGGAGGGCTGCTCAAGACCGGCGGCGGCGCTTGATGGGCGAATAATGCAATTTTGTGACACTTGCGCGGGCGAGGTTTTCACCTACGCGCAAGCGGGCGCACGTTCTTGCTAGTAATCCGGCCGAAAGCGTTAAAACGAGACCGGCGTTATGTTTTCGCGGGCCTTGCGCGAACCGGGCAGGGCGCCTATTCAGAACCGGCCCGGCGAGTCGCGTTCCTCAAGGACGAGAAGAGCCGGACACAGCGCTTGACGAAACCGATTCTGGAACGTACAAGCGCGCCTCTGTTGGACCGGCTGTGAGCTCTCGGGCTCAAACGCGGTTCGCGAGACGCCCGGACATAGCGCCTTCAGCCTTCTTTCGAGAGGGTGGCGCAATATCTGGACAACCACCCCGGCGGGCGACCGCAGGGGTATTTTGTTTTGCGGACGCTGCGTACGAGCTCTCTCGAGAGTTCGAGTTGGTCTTTGAAATGGTTCGAGACGCGGGCGCAGCCCACTAGGAAACCGAGCGATATGGATCGTCAGAACATCCGCATCCGGCTCAAGGCCTTTGATCACCGCGTGTTGGATCATTCCACGCGCGAGATCGTGAACACGGCCAAGCGCACTGGTGCGACGGTACGGGGACCGATCCCCCTGCCCACGCTTATCGAGAAATTCACCGTCAACCGCTCGCCGCACGTCGACAAGAAGTCGCGCGAGCAGTTCGAGATCCGTACGCACAAGCGCGTTCTCGACATCGTTGACCCGACTCCGCAGACCGTGGACGCGCTGATGAAGCTCGACCTGTCGGCCGGCGTTGACGTCGAAATCAAGCTGTAAGGAGGGCCTCTCTCATGACTCTCCCCACCCAACGCACCGGTCTGATCGCCAAGAAGCTGGGCATGACCCGCTTCTTCGACGAAGCTGGCCAGCACGTGCCGGTCACCGTCCTGTCGCTCGACGGTTGCCAGGTCACGGCTCAGCGCACCGTTGACAAGGACGGCTACACCGCCCTGCAACTGGGCGCCGGCGCCAAGAAGGCCAAGAACACCTCCAAGGGTATGCGCGGTCACTTCGCGAAGGCGGCTGTCGAGCCGAAGCGCGTCGTCGCCGAGTTCCGTGTCGAAGAAAACGCCCTGATCGAAGTTGGCGCCGAGTTCACGGCCGACCACTTCGTTCCCGGCCAGAAGGTCGACATTCAAGGCGTGACCGTCGGTAAGGGTTTCGCCGGCGCCATGAAGCGCTGGAACTTCTCTGGTCTGCGCGCCACCCACGGTGTTTCGGTCTCGCACCGTTCGCACGGCTCGACCGGCAACCGCCAGGATCCGGGTCGTACGTTCCCGGGCAAGAAGATGGCGGGTCACCTGGGTCAGGAAACCGTCACCACCTTGAACGTGACGGTCTGGAAGGTCGACGTCGAACGCGGCCTGATCCTGATCAAGGGCGCTGTCCCGGGCCACGAAGGCAGCTACGTGAAGATCCGCGACGCCGTGAAGAAGGCCGCTCCGGCCGACCTCCCGCGTCCGGGCGCTTTCCGCAAGGCTGGTCAGGCTCCGGCCGCCGCCGCCGCTGAAACCCCCGCTGAAGAGGCCCCTGCGGCTACGACCGAAGAGGGCGAAGGCTAATGAAACTCGACGTCATCAAGCTTGACGGCGCGAAGGCCGGTTCTGTGGATCTCGACGACGCCATCTTTGGCATCGACGAAATCCGCGGCGACATCCTTCAACGCGTCGTGACCTGGCAGCTGGCCAAGCGCCGCTCCGGCAACCACAAGATTCAGGTTCGTAACGAGGTCTCTCGTACGGGCAAGAAGATGTACAAGCAGAAGGGCACCGGCGGCGCTCGTCACGGTTCGCGCCGTGCGGCTCAGTTCGTCGGCGGCGCCAAGGCCCACGGCCCGGTCGTCCGCAGCCACGCCTTCGATCTTCCCAAGAAGATCCGGGCTCTGGCGCTGCGTCACGCCCTGTCGTCGAAGGCCAAGGCCGGCTCGCTGGTCGTGCTGGACAGCGTGGTTCTGACCGAAGCGAAGACGGCCGCCCTGCGCGCCACCTTCGACAAGATCGGCCTGAAGAACGCCCTGGTCATCGCCGGTCCGGAAGTGGACGCGAACTTCAAGCTCGCCGCCCGCAACATTCCGAACGTCGACGTCCTGCCGAACGCCGGCCTGAACGTCTACGACGTGCTGCGTCGCCAAACGCTCGTCCTCACCAAGGACGCGATCGTGGCGATCTCGGCTCGTTTCGCTGAGAAGGAAGCCGCCTAATGGCCGCCACCGCTCGCCACTACGACACGATCCTGTCGCCGGTGATCACCGAAAAGACGACCCTGCTCTCGGAGCAGAACAAGGTTGTCTTCAAGGTGGCCAACGACGCGACGAAGGACGAAATCGCCGCCGCCGTCGAAGAGCTGTTCAAGGTCAAGGTGACCAAGGTCAACACCATCGTGACCAAGGGCAAGACCAAGCGCTTCCGCGGCATCGTCGGACACCGTTCCGACGTCAAGAAAGCGATCGTGACGCTGGCCGAAGGCCAGTCGATCGACATCACGACGGGGCTCTAAGAGATGGCCTTGAAGCACTTTAACCCGACCAGCCCGGGCCAACGCGGCCTGGTGCTGATCGACCGCAGCGAGCTCCACAAGGGCCGCCCGGAAAAGAAGCTGGTCGAAGGTCTGACCAAGTCGGGCGGTCGCGGCGGCAATGGCCGTATCGCGGTCCGTTTCCGCGGCGGCGGCGCCAAGCGCCTGTACCGTCTGGTCGACTTCAAGCGTCGTAAGCAAGGCACGGCCACGGTCGTTCGCCTCGAGTACGATCCGAACCGCACCGCCTTCATCGCCCTGATCAAGTATCAGAGCGACGGCGAGCTGGCCTACATCCTGGCCCCGCAACGCCTGAAGGCCGGTGACGAAGTCGTCACCGCCGAGAAGGTCGACGTGAAGCCGGGCAACGCCTCGCCGCTGCGCACGCTGCCGATCGGTACGATCATCCACAATATCGAGCTGAAGCCCGCCAAGGGTGGTCAGATCGCCCGTTCGGCTGGCGCTTATGCCCAGCTGGTCGGCCGTGACGCCGGCTACGCCCAGATCCGCCTGAACTCGGGCGAACTGCGCATGGTGCTCGATACGTGCATGGCCACCGTCGGCGCCGTTTCGAACCCCGACCACATGAACCAGAACCTCGGCAAAGCCGGTCGTTCTCGTCACATGGGCCGTCGCCCGCACGTCCGCGGTGTCGCCATGAACCCGGTCGACCACCCCCACGGTGGTGGTGAAGGTCGCACCTCGGGCGGCCGCCATCCGGTGACCCCGGCTGGTAAGCCGACCAAGGGCGCCAAGACCCGCGTCAACAAGGCCACGGACAAGTTCATCATCCGTTCGCGCCATAAAGCGAAGAAGGGCCGCTAAGCCATGACCCGCTCCGTCTGGAAAGGCCCGTTTGTCGACGGGTACCTCCTGAAGAAGGCCGACGCCGCACTGTCGTCGGGCCGCAAGGACGTCATCAAGACCTGGTCGCGTCGCTCGACGATCATGCCGCAATTCGTCGGCCTGACCTTCGGCGTCCACAACGGCCAGAAGCACGTCCCCGTCTCCGTGTCGGAAGACATGGTCGGCATGAAGTTCGGCGAGTTCGCTCCGACCCGTAACTTCCCCGGCCACGCAGCCGACAAGAAGGCGAAGAGGAAGTAGGCCATGAGCCAAGCTAAACAACCTCGCCGCCTGCCGGCCAACGAAGCGATGTGCAAGGTTCGCACCTTGCGCACCAGCGCTCGCAAGCTGAACCTGGTCGCTCAGTCCATCCGTGGCCTGAACGTCCAGCGCGCTCTCAACGAGCTCGAATTCAGCCACAAGCGTATCGCCCAGGACGTCCGCAAGGCGCTGTACTCGGCCATCTCCAACGCCGAGAACAACCACAACCTCGACATCGACTCCCTGGTCGTCGCCGAGGCCTATGTGGGCAAGAACCTGATCATGAAGCGTTTTTCGCCCCGCGCTCGCGGTCGCGCGACGCGCGTTGAGAAGCCGTTCTCCGAGATCACGATCGTGGTCCGCGAACTGGGTGAGGCCGCCTAATGGGTCAGAAAGTCAATCCGGTCGGGCTGCGGCTCGGCGTCAACCGCACCTGGGACAGCCGTTGGTTCGCCGACGGTCCCCAGTATGGCAAGTTGCTGCACCAGGACCTCGCGGTCCGGACCGCCCTGAAGAAGCGCCTGTACCAAGCTGGTGTCTCGCGCATCATCATCGAGCGTCCGCACAAGAAGTGCCGCGTGACGATCTATGCCGCCCGTCCGGGCGTCATCATCGGCAAGAAGGGCGCTGACATCGACAAGCTCCGCAAGGACCTGTCGATCATGACCGAGGGCGAAGTCCACCTGAACATCGTCGAGATCCGCAAGCCGGAAACCGACGCTCAACTGGTGGCCGAGTCGATCGCTCAGCAGCTGGAACGCCGTATCGCCTTCCGTCGCGCCATGAAGCGTTCGATCCAGTCGGCCGTGCGCCTCGGCGCCAAGGGCATCCGGATCAACGTCTCGGGTCGCCTCGGCGGCGCTGAAATCGCTCGGATGGAGTGGTATCGCGAAGGTCGCGTGCCGCTGCACACCCTGCGCGCCGACATCGACTTCGGTTTCGCCGAAGCCAAGACCACCTACGGCATCATCGGCGTGAAGACCTGGATCTTCAAAGGCGAAGTGCTGGAGCATGATCCGATGGCGCTCGACAAGCGTCTGGCCACTGAGTCCGGCCCGGCCGGCGAAGGTGGTGGACGTGAACGCGGCGATCGTCCCGACCGGGGCGACCGCGGCCGTCGCGATCGCGGGTAAGGATTAGATCGCTATGCTGTCTCCTAAGAAGACCAAATTCCGCAAGCAGTTCAAGGGCCGCATCCACGGCACTTCGAAGGGCGGCACCTTGCTGAACTTCGGTTCGTACGGCCTGAAGGCCGTCGAGCCGGAGCGCATCACGGCCCGTCAAATCGAAGCCGCCCGTCGCGCCATTACCCGCCAGATGAAGCGTCAAGGCCGCGTCTGGATCCGTATCTTCCCGGACGTGCCGGTCACCGGCAAGCCGGCTGAAGTCCGGATGGGTAAGGGTAAAGGCGCCGTGGATTACTGGGCCGCCCGCGTGGCTCCGGGCCGCATCATGTTCGAAATCGACGGCGTGCCGGACGATATCGCGCGTGAAGCGCTCCGCCTGGGCGCCGCCAAGCTGCCGATCCGCACCCGTGTTGTCACCCGCATCGATGCGGGTGTGGCCCAGGAGGCCTGAGGCTCATGAAGATCGCTGACATCCGGGGCCTGACCCCCGACCAGCTGGCCGACACCCTGATCAGCCTGAAGAAGGAGCAGTTCAATCTGCGCTTCCAGGCCGCCACGGGCCAGGTCGAGAAGACCCACCGCGTCGATGAAATCCGCAAGGACATCGCACGGATCAAGACCGTGCTGCGCGCCAAGGCCGCGGCTTAAGGAGAACGATATGCCCAAGCGTATCCTCGAAGGGGTCGTCGTCTCCGACAAGGGCGATAAGACCGTCGTGGTGAAGGTGGAACGGACTATCGTTCACCCGATCCTGAAGAAGATCGTGCGTCAGTCGAAGAAGTACCACGCGCACGACGAAGCCAACGCGTACAAGGCCGGCGAAGCTATTCGCATTGTCGAGTGCGCTCCGAAGTCCAAGCTGAAGACCTGGGAAGCACTTCCCAAGGCTTCGGCTTAATCTGGAAGGTTTAGACCATGATCCAGATGCAAACTAACCTGGAAGTCGCTGACAATTCTGGCGCTCGCCGGGTCATGTGCATCAAGGTGTTGGGCGGCGCAGGCCGTCGCTACGCCAGCGTGGGCGACGTCATCGTCGTCTCCGTCAAGGAAGCCATCCCGCGTGGCCGTGTGAAGAAGGGTGACGTGCTTCGCGCCGTCGTCGTTCGCGTGAATCAAAATCTGAAGCGCAAGGATGGCTCGGTCATCCGCTTCGATAAGAACGCCGCGGTCATCGTGAACAAGCAGAGCGAGCCGGTCGGCACGCGGATCTTCGGCCCGGTTCCCCGTGAACTGCGCGCCAAGAACCACATGAAGATCATCTCCCTCGCTCCGGAGGTGCTGTAATGTCCGCTAAGATCAAGAAGGGCGACCGCGTCGTCGTTCTGGCTGGCAAGGACAAGGGCCGTCAAGGCACCGTGTCCAAGGTCCTGCCGAAGGATAGCCGGGTCGTCGTGGAAGGCGTGAACATGGTTTCGCGTCACACCAAGGCCACCCAAGCCGACCCCCAGGGCGGCATCAAGCAAAAGGAAGCGGCGCTTCACGTCTCGAACGTGGCGATCGTCGATTCCAAGGGCAAGCCCACCCGCGTCGGCTTCAAGATCGAAGGCGACAAGAAGGTGCGCGTCGCCAAGACGACCGGCGAGGTGATCAATGGCTGATCAAGCTTACGAGCCCCGGCTGAAGTCCGAATATCGCGAGCGCATCCGCGCCGCGATGAAGGAACAGTTCGGTTACACCAACGAGATGCAGATCCCCAAGCTGGACAAGATCGTCCTGAACATGGGTATCGGCGAGGCCGTGGCCGACTCCAAGAAGGCCCAGACCGCTCTGAAGGACCTGCAGGCGATCGCCGGCCAAAAGCCCGTCGCCACCAAGGCCCGCAAGTCGATCGCCGGCTTCAAGCTGCGCGAAGGCATGGTGGTCGGCGGGAAGGTCACCCTTCGCAAGGACCGGATGTACGAGTTCCTGGACCGCCTGGTCACGATCGCGCTGCCGCGCGTGAAGGACTTCCGCGGCCTGAACGGCAAGAGCTTCGACGGCCGTGGCAACTACGCCATGGGCCTGAAGGAGCACCTGGTGTTCCCGGAAATCAACTATGACCAGATCGAACAGGTCTGGGGCATGGACATCATCGTCTGCACCACTGCGAACTCCGACCAGGAAGCCAAGGCTCTCCTGAAGGAATTCCAGTTCCCGTTCGTCAACTAAGAGAGCGGGAAGGGAAAACAAACCATGGCCAAGAAAAGCGCCGTCAACCGCAACGAAGCCGTCAAGGCCCTCGTCAAGAAGTTCGCCGACAAGCGCGCCGCGCTCAAGGCGACCGCCAATGACGAGAGCCTGCCGCTCGAGGAACGCTTCGAGGCTCGCCTCAAGCTCGCCAAGCTGCCCCGCAGCAGCTCGGCGATCCGCATCCGCAACCGCTGCGAAGTCACGGGCCGTCCGCGCGCCTACTACCGCAAGCTTAAGATGAGCCGTATCGCGCTCCGCGAACTGGGTTCGCAGGGCCAGATCCCGGGCCTCGTCAAGTCGAGCTGGTAAGGACGATCAGATGTCGATGAACGACCCCCTGAGCGATATGATCGCTCGCATCAAGAACGCCGCCACGCGCAAGCGCAACAAGGTCTCGACGCCGGCTTCCAAGCTGCGCGCTCGCGTCCTCGACGTGCTGGCCGACGAAGGCTACATCCGCGGCTACTCGCTGATCGAGAAGCCCGGTGCGTTCCCCGAATTCGAGATCGAGCTCAAGTACTTCGACGGTGAGCCCGTGATCGCCGAGATTAGCCGCGTGTCCAAGCCTGGCCGTCGCGTCTATTCGTCGATCAAGGACCTGAAGCCGATCAAGAACGGCCTGGGCATCTCGATCCTTTCGACGCCGAAGGGCGTCATGTCGGACACCGCTGCACGCGACGCTAATGTCGGCGGCGAAGTCCTCTGCCGCGTCTACTAGGCGCGGGAGGGAAAGAGCATGTCACGTATCGGTAAGAAAGCCGTCGCAATCCCCTCGGGCGTCACTCTGACGCTCGACGGTCAGACGGTCACGGTAAAGGGCCCCAAGGGTCAGTTGTCGTGGACGATCGCCGACGAAGTCGAAGTCAAGCATGAGGGCTCCGAGCTCCTGCTGACTCCGCGCGTCGACTCGAAGCGCGCCAAGGGCATGTGGGGTCTCTCCCGCACGCTGGTGGCCAACATGGTGCACGGTGTCACCGTCGGGTTCGAGGAAAGCCTCGAACTGGTCGGCGTTGGTTACCGCGCGGCTATGAAGGGCACCGCCCTGAGCCTCCAGCTCGGCTTCAGCCATGATGTGGACGTCGAGGCTCCGGCCGGCGTCAGCTTCGCGGTGCCGAAGCAGACCGAAATCAAGATCGCCGGCATCGACAAGCAGGCGGTTGGCGAGATTGCCGCGAAGATCCGCCGCATTCGTCCCCCCGAGCCGTACAAGGGCAAGGGCGTGCGTTATGCTGGCGAGAAGGTTCGCCGCAAGGAAGGCAAGAAGAAGTAAGCCATGGCGCTCTCTCCTCGTGAATCGGCGGCCAAGCGCGCTCAGCGCGTTCGCACCCGCCTCAAGAGCTTGGCCAACGGTCGCCCGCGCCTGTCGGTCTTCCGCTCGTCCAAGAACATCTACGCCCAGGTCATCGATGATGAACGCGGCGTGACCCTGGCGTCGGCCTCCACTCTGGAAGCCGAAGGCAAGGGCGCGGACAAGGATGCCGCTGCCGTTGTGGGCAAGCTCGTCGCCGAGCGCGCCATCGAAAAGGGCGTCAAGGACGTCGTCTTCGATCGTGGTGGCTACATCTTCCACGGCCGGGTGAAAGCCCTGGCCGACGCCGCGCGCGAAGCCGGCCTGAACTTCTAAGGGAACAGAAATGGCTCGTGGTGAACAACAGCGCGGTGAAGGCGGTCAACGCCGGGACCGTCGCGACCGCAACGCCCCCGAAGAGCGGGTCGACAGCGACATCGTCGAAAAGCTCGTCCACATCAACCGCGTCGCCGCCACCGTCAAAGGTGGCCGTCGCTTCAGCTTCGCCGCTCTGATGGTCGTTGGCGACCAAAAGGGCCGCGTCGGCTTCGGTCATGGCAAGGCGCGTGAAGTGCCGGAAGCCATCCGCAAGGCGACCGAAGAAGCCAAGAAGACGATGATCCGCGTTCCGCTGCGCGAATCCCGCACCCTGCACCACGACGGCGCTGGCCGTTGGGGCGCTGGCAAGGTGATGATGCGCGCGGCGCCTCCCGGCACCGGCGTCATCGCCGGCGGTCCGATGCGCGCGGTTCTCGAAACCCTGGGCGTCCAGGACGTCGTGGCCAAGTCGACGGGTTCCTCGAACCCGTACAACATGGTTCGCGCCACGTTCGAGGCCCTGAAGGTTCAATCGTCGCCCCGCCAGATCGCCGCCAAGCGCGGCAAGAAGGTCGGCGACATCCTCGGCCGCCGCGCCGACGGGGCTTCGGCTCCGGACGCCATCGAGGGTTAAGTCATGGCTGAAGCTAAAACCGTCACGGTCCGCCAAACCGGCAGCCCGATCCGTCGCAAGAGCGACCAGCGCGATACGCTGGCCGGTCTGGGTCTGAACAAGCTGGGCCGCGTGTCCACGCTGGAAGACACCCCGTCGGTTCGCGGCATGATCCGCAAGGTCGCGCACCTGCTGGAAATCGTCGAGTAGGTCTGCTACGAGACGCCGAAAGCACCACCCCGGTGAAAGCCGGGGTGGTTTTCGTTTGAAACCGCGACTCCGGTCGTGGTGCGGACGAAGTCCAAATTCAACGCCGAGTCCGGCTTCCGCCGGGCGCAGATCTCCAAGGAGAGGCACATATGACCAAGCTGAATGAACTGGCTCCCCGCGAAGGCTCGACCAAGGGCCGCATGCGCGTTGGCCGTGGCCCGGGTTCGGGCAAGGGCAAGACCGCCGGTCGCGGTGTGAAGGGCCAGAAGGCGCGCTCGGGCGTCGCCATCGCCGGCTTCGAAGGCGGCCAGATGCCGCTGCACATGCGTATGCCTAAGCGCGGCTTCAACAACCCCTTCCGTCTCGAGTTCGCCGAAGTGAACCTGTGGCGCCTGGAGCAGGCCGTCGCCGCTGGCAAGTTCAAGGCCGGCGCCGAGCTGGCTCCCGCTGACCTGGTCGCCGCCGGCGTGATCCGTCGCGAACTGGACGGCGTGAAGCTGCTGGGCAAGGGCGAGATCAAGACCGCCCTGAAGCTGACCGTCTATTCGGCCACCGAAGCCGCCATCAAGGCCGTTGAGGCCGCTGGTGGTTCGGTCACCGTGACCAAGAAGGTCAAGGTGGAAGCCGAAGCCTAACATTGAAAACTGTCATCCCGGGCGCAGCGTAGCGAAGACCCGGGACCACCACAGGCGAAAGCGCTTTCGGCGGTCCCGGATGATCGCTTCGCGCTCTCCGGGATGACAGAAATTCGAGGCTCGCCGTGACATCGCGGCGAGCCTCACCTATTTGTGGCGCTCTCCTCGGGCCAGCCTGGTCCGAGAAACCAATTTCAGAGCGTGGTCGCCGCCGAAAGCGGTATCCACTTCCGGCATCGCGCTCTTGAGTCGTGGGGATCTGAATGGCCTCGGCCGCCGAACAACTCGCAGCCAATATGAATTTCGCGTCGTTCCAAAAGGCGACCGAACTTCACAAGCGTATCTGGTTCACGATCATCGCCTTGATCGTCTTCCGTCTTGGCACCTACATCCCGATCCCCGGCATCGACGCCGTCGCCTTCGAGCGCCTGTTCAACGGCAACTCCGGCGGCCTGCTCGGCATGTTCAACCTGTTCTCGGGCGGCGCCGTCCAGCACATGGCGATCTTCTCGCTGAACGTGAYGCCCTACATCAGCGCCTCGATCATCGTGCAGCTGATGGGTTCGGTGTATCCGCCGTGGGAGAAGCTGAAGAAGGAAGGCGGGGAGGCGGGCCGCAAGACCCTCAACCAGTACACCCGCTACTTCGCCGTGGTGCTGGCCGTGGTCCAGTCGGCCTCGATCGCCTTCGGTCTGCAGGCCCAGCCTGGTGTCGTCGTCGGCGGCATCGGCGCGGCCTTCTTCGTGGCCTCCACCATCGTCGCCCTGACCGGCGGCACGCTGTTCCTGATGTGGCTGGGCGAGCAGATCACCAGCCGCGGCGTTGGCAACGGCGTCAGCCTGATCATCTTCGCCGGCATCGTGGCGCGCCTGCCGATCGTCCTGGGCCAGATGCTGGTCCAGGCCCAGACCTCGGGCAACTACACGCCGCTGTTCCTGATCGTGTTCGGCTGCGTCGCCGCCATCCTGTCCATCGTGTTCATGGAACGCTCGCAGCGCCGTCTGCTGGTCCATTATCCCAAGCGCCAGCAGGGCAACCGCATGATCGGCGGCGAAAGCTCGTTCATGCCGCTGAAGATCAACACCTCGGGCGTCATCCCGCCGATCTTCGCCTCTAGCCTGCTGCTGCTGCCGACGACCGCCATGCAGTTCATCTCGACCACCACGCTTCCGGCGTGGCTGTCGTGGCTGCCGGGCGTGGTGGGCGCGCTGCAGCACGGCCACCCGGCCTTCCTGGTGTTCTACGCCCTGCTGATCATCTTCTTCTCGTTCTTCTATACCTCGGTCGTGTTCAACCCCGAGGAGACGGCCGAGAACCTGCGCAAGTACGGCGGCTTCCTGCCGGGCATCCGTCCGGGCAAGCGCACCGCCGAGTACCTGGACTACGTGCTGACCCGCCTGACGGTGATCGGCGCGGCCTATATCACCGCGGTCTGCGTGGCGCCCGAGCTGGCGATGATGGCGATCAAGTCGAACCAGTTCGCCCTGGGCGGCACCTCGATCCTGATCGTCGTGACGGTGACCATGGACACCGTGGCGCAGATCCAGTCGCACCTGCTGGCCCACCAATACGAGGGCCTGATCAAGAAGTCGAAGCTGCGCGGCGGTCGCAACCGCTAAGTCTGGGACGGCTTTATTAGAAGCGTCGGAACCCGGTTTGTCACAAAACCGGCTTCCGTTTTTTTCCGGCGCAATCTAGGTCTTCTGCGGGAGACGAGCGGGCTTAAGACCCGCCAACGCGCGAAGGGGCTTAAATGAACTTGATCCTGTTCGGTCCGCCGGCGGCGGGGAAGGGGACCCAGGCCAAGCGCCTGGTCACCGAGCGCGGCATGGTGCAGCTCTCGACCGGCGACATGCTGCGCGCCGCCATCGCCTCCGGCTCCGAGCTCGGCCAACGCGTCAAGGGCGTGCTGGACCGCGGTGACCTGGTCACCGACGAGATCGTCATCGCCCTGATCGAGGACCGCCTGCCCGAGGCCGAGGCGGCCGGTGGGGCGATCTTCGACGGTTTCCCGCGCACGGTCGCCCAGGCGCAGGCCCTGGACAAAATGCTGGCCGCCCGCGGACAGCAGATCGACGCGGTTCTCCGACTCAAGGTAGACGAACCAGCCCTGATCGGACGGATCAAGAAGCGATTCGACGAGCAGGGACGGCCCGACGACAATCCGGAAGTCTTCGTGACTCGCTTGGCCGCCTACAACGCCCAGACCGCGCCTCTGCTGCCCTACTACGAAGGGCAGGGGAAGCTGACGGAGCTGGACGGCATGGGGACCGTCGAAGCGGTCGCCGCGTCTATCGACACCGCCCTGGCGGTCGTAGCCTAACAAACCCCGAATTCGCTGGCTTTCCAGTGGATTCAGTTGTTGACGGAAGCGAAACGATCCCTATAACGGGGCGCTTCCGCGAAAGGGCGCGATCCGTGCGCGCCGGTTTGGATTCTCTGGATCCGGCCGGGCGCGCCGTTCGCGTCTTTAGTGCGTGACTAGGAGAACATTAGACGTGGCCCGTATTGCAGGCGTCAACATCCCGACGAACAAGCGCGTTTTGATCGCGCTTCAGTACATTCACGGCATCGGCCAACGGTCCGCGCGTGAAATCATCACGAAGGTGGGCATCGAGGATGCGCGTCGGGTCAATCAACTGACCGACGCCGAAGTCCTGGCGATCCGCGAAACGATTGACCGCGACTATACCGTCGAGGGTGATCTGCGTCGCGAGAACTCGATGAACATCAAGCGTCTGATGGACCTGGCCTGCTACCGCGGCCTGCGTCACCGTAAGGGCCTGCCGGTCCGCGGTCAGCGCACCCACACGAACGCTCGTACCCGCAAGGGTCCGGCCAAGCCGATCGCCGGCAAGAAGAAATAAGGTAGCCTGACCGATGGCCAAGGAACCGGCTCGCGTAAAGAAGCGCGAACGTAAAAACATCACCTCGGGCGTGGCGCATGTGAACGCCTCGTTCAACAACACCATGATCACCATCACCGACGCTCAGGGGAACACCATCTCCTGGTCGAGCGCCGGCATGATGGGCTTCAAGGGCTCGCGCAAGTCGACTCCGTACGCCGCTCAGATGGCTGCGGAAGACGCGGGTAAGAAGGCCGCCGAGCACGGCGTGAAGACCCTGGAAGTCAACGTCTCGGGTCCGGGTTCTGGCCGTGAATCGGCCCTGCGCGCGCTGCAAGCCGCGGGCATGACCATCACGACCATCCGCGACGTCACGCCGATCCCGCACAACGGCTGCCGTCCGCCCAAGCGTCGTCGCGTCTAGTACTTTTTAGACCACTAATCTCCTTCGCCGGCTGCGCAAAACGCGGCCGGCGAGCCGCGTTCAAGGGACCCGACCACGTGATCGAAAGAAACTGGAACGAGCTGATCCGTCCTGAGAAGCCGCAGATCGAAACCGGCGCCGATGCGACTCGCAAGGCCCGTATCGTCGCCGAGCCGCTCGAGCGCGGTTTCGGTGTAACGCTCGGCAACGCCCTGCGTCGCGTTCTCCTCTCGTCGCTGCAAGGCGCCGCCGTCACCGCCATCCAGATCGATGGCGTGGTGCACGAATTCTCCTCGCTCGAAGGCGTCCGCGAAGACGTCGTCGACATCGTTCTGAACATCAAGCAACTGGCCGTTCGGATGCACGCCGAAGGCCCGAAGCGCATGACCTTGCGCGCCACGGGCCCCGGCCCGGTGACCGCCGGTCAGATCGAAACCCCGGCCGACATCGAGATCCTGAACCCCGACCACGTGCTCTGCACGCTGGACGACGGCGCCTCCGTGCGCATGGAGTTCACGGTCAACAACGGCAAGGGCTACGTCCCGGCCGACCGTAACCGTCCGGAAGACGCGCCGATCGGCCTGATCGCCGTCGACGCCCTGTACTCGCCGGTCAAGCGCGTCGCCTATCGCGTCGAGCCGACCCGTCAAGGCCAGTCGCTGGACTACGACAAGCTGGTCCTGGAAGTGGAAACCAACGGCGCCGTCACTCCGGTGGACGCCGTGGCTTACGCCGCCCGGATCCTGCAGGACCAACTGCAGATCTTCATCACCTTCGAGGAACCGAAGGCCAAGTCGGCCGACGAGTCCAAGCCGGAACTGCCGTTCAACCCGGCCCTGCTGAAGAAGGTCGACGAGCTGGAACTGTCGGTCCGTTCGGCCAACTGCCTGAAGAACGACAACATCGTCTACATCGGCGACCTGATCCAGAAGACCGAAGCCGAGATGCTCCGCACCCCGAACTTCGGCCGCAAGTCGCTGAACGAAATCAAGGAAGTGCTCGCCGGCATGGGTCTGCACCTCGGCATGGACGTGCCGAACTGGCCGCCGGAGAACATCGAAGACCTGGCCAAGAAGTTCGAAGACCAAATCTAAGAACCTCGAAGCCTACCGCGCTAAATCCGGGCCGCTCCTTCTCCTTCGGGAAGGGGAGCGGCCTGGGCCTTTTGAAGCCGCTCACGCGGTCGAGGGCCCCGGCGCTCCGCTCTGACCCGGTCGGGAAGGACCAGGATTGGTGACAACAAGGCGCCCAACACGTTTTGGCGCCGCTCGGGCTTCTCGCCCAGGAGATACAAAATGCGTCACGGTAAAGCTCACCGTAAACTCGGCCGCACCTCGGCTCACCGCATCGCCATGTTCGCCAACATGTCGGCCTCGCTGATCAAGCACGAGCAGATCGTCACCACCCTGCCCAAGGCCAAGGAACTGCGTCCGATCGTCGAAAAGCTGGTCACCCTGGCCAAGCGCGGCGACCTGCACGCCCGTCGTCAGGCCATCAGCTCGGTTCGCGACGTCGAACAGGTCGGCAAGCTCTTCGCCACCCTCGGCCCGCGCTACAAGGATCGTCAGGGCGGCTATATCCGCGTCCTGAAGGCGGGCTTCCGCTACGGCGACAACGCCCCGATGGCCGTGATCGAGTTCGTCGATCGCGACGTCTCGGAAAAAGGCAAGGACTCGGGTCCGGTCTACGTCAACGACGCCGAAGACTAAGATTTTCAGCCTAGGCTGAAACGAGAGGCCCCGGAGCGATCCGGGGCCTTTTTCGTTGGGCCTAGAGCTTGATCGCCCGGATGACGCCGAACGCCAGCAACGCCCAAACAGCGGCATGTAGGCCGCAGATCAGCCAGAACGTCTTGGGATCCTTGGCCAACTCCACATAGAGCGGCGTTCCCAGTGTCCGAACGGGCAGGGCGACCCGACGTCGGAATACGACCTGGTAGCCGTCCCAGGCAAGGCCGCCGAACAGCACGAAGAAGAAGGCGAAGACCATCCGCCTACTCCTTCGTCAGGTCCTGGCGTCGGAACAGGAACACCGCACCGGCGGCCAGGAGCGCCACCCAGGCCGCCAGCACGGCCAACGCCACGCCCGCCGAGCCGCTCGCCGCGCCCAGTTGGCTCGGATCCAGCAGGGCGGCGCGCAGCAGGTCGGCGTCGAAGGCGGGCAGAACCAGCAGCTTCCAGCTGGGCTGGCCCTGTTCCATCAGGCGCAGCGAGCTGGCCAGCACCGTCTGGACGAAACGCACGCCCAGGCAGGCGATGACCACGCCCATGGTCGAGCGGGACAGCACCCCAACGCAGGCCGCCAGGGCCGCGAGCGTCATGGCCTCCAGCCAGGTGATGGCCAGGACGCCGACCACGTCGAACAGGTTGCGATCGAACATCGAGAAGGCCAGGCCCCGACCGCTGATCACCGAACCGATCAGGGCGGCGAAGGCGGACAGCACCGCCGTCAGCAACAGGCTCCAGAACACCGCCTCGCCGACCACGACCAGCTTGGCCAGCAGCAGGTTCTGACGGGTGTTGCGCGGGGTCAGCAGCCGCCAGGTCTCCCAGCGGTAGTCGCTGGCCAGCACGGCCGCTGCGCCGATCATCAGGAACAGGGCCCCGAAGGTCGAGGCGCCGCCGGAGAGGGCCTTGATCACCTGGTCGACCAGGCCGACCGTGACGCCGGGCATCGGCTTCTTGATCACGTTGCGCAGGAAGAGGTCGCCGCCCACGCTGAGCAGGAACCCGACCAACGGGGCGAAGCAGAAGCCCCAGAACAGGGCCGAACGGTCGCGCAGCAGGCGGAAGCGTTCGGCGGCGATGGCGTCGGCGAGCATCAGGCGGCTCCTTCGTTCTCAAGGGTCTTGAGATAGACGCCTTCCAGGTCGGCCTCGCGCCAGCGGGCCTCGGTGATCTCGACCCCGGCCTCGACGAGGCTGCGGATCAGGGCGGGGGCTTCTTCGCGTCGGATATCGGCCAAGACCGCGTCGGGACCGTCGGCCGCGCCCTTGCCTCCCAGCACCGCCAGCACCTGGGCGATCGGCGAGGTGGCGGTGATGCGCAGCCGGGCGTCGCCGGCGGTCAGGGCGTCGACGGACCCCTCGGCGGCGATCTTGCCCTTCGACAGGATGGCGACCCGGTCGCAGACGCGCTTGACCTCGTCCAGCTGGTGGCTGGCCAGGATGACGGTGACGCCCTCGCGCTGAGCCAGGTCGACGATCAGGGCGCGGATTTCCTGGATGCCGGCCGGGTCCATGCCGCTGGTCGGCTCGTCCAGGATGACCAGCTCGGGCTTGGTGAAGAAGGCGGCCGCCAGGCCCAGGCGCTGCTTCATGCCGACCGAGAAGCCGCTGGTCGCGCGGTCGGCGGCGTGGGCGATGCCGACACGCTCCAGCCAGCCGCCGATGTCGGCATTCTTGGTCCCGCTCTCCAGGGCCAGCATCGTCAGGGTGTCGCGGGCGGTCAGATAGGCCGGATAGCGCGGCGTTTCGATCATCGCCCCGACCTTGCGCAAGGCCCGGATGTCGCCGGCCGGCGCGCCGAACAGGCTGGCCGAGCCGCTGGTCGGGCGGACAAGGCCCAGGGCGATGCGGAACAGGGTGCTCTTGCCCGCGCCGTTGGGACCCAGCACACCGAACACGCCGCCGGCGGGAATGGCGATGGAGAAATCGTCGAGGGCGCGCACCGCCCCGTAGGTCTTGGTGAGGCGGTCGGCCTCGAGGGCGATCGACATGCGGGCGTTTCCGGCGCCGAACGACTCGGCTCGACGCGGCGACTATGGCGAGCCCCTGGGCATGCGCCAAGTTAAGAGCGGGTCATGCGCCGCTGTCATACGCCTGCAACGTCGGGCCATGATCTGGTCGATCCGTTCGCTTTCAACGAGTCGCCGATGATCGCCCGCCGCCTTTTGTCCCTGATCCTCGCCGCCGGCCTGGCGCTGACGAGCGGCGCGGCCCTGGCGCGGGAAAAGCCTCCGCACCTGACGATCCTGGTCTCGATCGACGGCTTCCGCGCAGACTATCTGGACCGCGGCGACACCCCGACCTTGAAGGCCTTGGCCGAAGACGGCGCGCGCGGGGCCATGCGGCCCTCGTTCCCCAGCCTGACCTATCCGAACCACTACACCCTGGTGACCGGCAAGCGCCCGGACCGCAACGGGGTGGTCGGCAACGAGATGGAGGACGCGGTGATCGGCGGCCCCAAGTTCAAGATGAACGGCCCGACCGCCAACGATCCGCGCTGGTGGAGCCAGGCCAAGCCGTTCTGGGTCTCGGCCGAGCAGCAGGGCAAGCGCGCCGCGGCGATGTTCTGGCCGGGGTCGGAGACGGCGATCGACGGCGTGCGGCCGACCTATTGGATGACCTACGACACCCAGTTCCCATACGACGCCCGCGTCGACCGGATCCTGGCCTGGATGGACAAGGCCGACGGCCCGCCGCTGGCTTTCACCACCCTCTATTTCGATGCGGTCGACACCGAGGGCCACCACTACGGTCCGGAGTCGCGCGAGGTGCGCGCCGCCGCCGCCGAGGTCGACCGCTGCCTGGCCCGGCTGATCGCAGGGCTGAAGGCGCGTGGGCGCTTCGAGACTACCGACATCGTCGTGGTCGCAGACCATGGCATGGCGCCGCTGCCGGCCGCTCAGCGCGTGGTGCTGGACGACCTGATCGACGTCTCGAAGATCCACCTGGTCACCAAAGGCGCGGTGACCAGCTTCTCGCCCCAGCCGGGGCAGGCGAGGGCGGTCGAGACGGCGTTCCTGTCCCGGCCCTTGCCGCACATGAGCTGCTGGAAGAAGGGCGCGATCCCGGCCCGCTTCCACTACGGCCGCAACAAGCGCGTGCCGGCTATCGTCTGCCTGTCGGAGACGGGCTGGTACACCACGACGGTCGAGGCCCGGAAGAACCCCGGCAAATGGGACGACAAGGACGGCGGCGCGCATGGCTTCGACCCGTATGACCTCCGGATGCGGGCGGTGTTCGTGGCTCACGGGCCGTCGTTCAAGCCGGGCGTTGTGCTGCCGGTGTTCGACAATGTCGACGTCTATCCGCTGCTGGCGAAGGTGACCGGCGTGAAGCCGGAGAAGGGCGATGGGTCGTTGAAGGTCGCGGGGCAGGCGCTGCGCTAGGACCTTTGAAGCTGTCATCCCGGACAAGCGCGCAGCGCGCCGATCCGGGACCGCCGGAAGCTCGGAGCTTGTGGCGGTCCCGGCTCTTCGCGCTGCGGCCGGGATGACAACAGTATTGAGCGCTAGCCAACCCCCGCCCCGTACAGCGAGATCGAGCCCGTCGGCGTCGCGATCCGTCCGAGTTCGCTCACCGCCGACAGGCCATTGGACCGCATCAGGCCCGGCAGGCTTCCCGCCGCGTTGAACTCGGTGCGCTCGAAGCCATCGACCGCCTGAACCAGGCGGAACAGCAGGCGCATCAGCCCCCGCTGGCGGCCGTAGTCGGCGATCAGGATCCGCGCGCCGGGCTTGGCGATCCGCGCCATGGCCCGCAGGATCTCCCCCTTCACCGGCACGTCACATTGGTGCAGCACCAGGCTGGAGATCACCGCGTCGGCGACGCCTTGGCCGATCAGATTGTCGGCCCCGCCGCCGAGGGCCTGGACCCATTCGATCTCGACGCCAGCCCGGAGCGCCTTGGCGCGGGCGATCTCCAGCACGGCCGGATCCGGATCGACGCCGACAACCCGCGCGCCGGGGCAGCGGATCTTGATGGCGATGGCCTGGGAGCCGGTGCCGCAGCCGATGTCGACGATCAGTTCGCCGGCGCGCGGTTGTAGGGCGTTCAACAGCATCGCCCGCCAGCGGCCCTCCCGCGCCACCAGGGCCAGGACATGGTCGTAAAGGCCGGTCAGTTCCGGTCGCCCGAGGGCGGGTACGTATTGGGCTTGTTCGGTCATGCGACGTCCTCCATGTCGGAGTTCTCTCGCTGATCCGCCGCCGGGTCTTGGATCGAACGCTTGCCGAGGAGGACGTCCACGCGATGCGCGACACGGGATGGTCCGGACGGCTGTGGATCGGTCGCGACTGGTGGGGCTTCGAGGGCGCCAGCGGCGACTCGCGACCCCACGGCCATCTCTGCGCCCAGGTGGTGGCGGGACTGGACGGCCCGGCGCGGGTCGAGACCGAGCAAGGCCTGGTCGAGGCGCCGGTCATCGCCATCGCACCCGGCGTCCGCCACCGACTCCTAGCCTCGGAGAGCCTGCGGGCCGTCTATCCGCGCCCGCTGGGCCGGCTGGCGCGACGTTGGAACGTCGGTGGCTGGTCCACCCCCGTGGCGGCCGCGCCCGCCGAATGGACGACGGTGCTGACCAGCGAGCGTCTGGACGAGGCGCTCGACGCCGAAGCGGCGTTGGGCGAAGCGGCGCCGATCGATCCCCGCCTGCGGACCGTACTCGACGCGCTGGACGGTGATCTCGACCTCGCCGGACTTGCCCAGCGGGTAGGGCTGTCGACGGCGCGGCTGCGAGCCTTGGCCCAGACAGAGCTGGGCGCGCCGCTGGCCCATTGGCGGCTGTGGTTGCGCCTGGAGACAGCGATGCTGGGCGTGCGGGCGGGCGAGAGCCTGGCGGCGGCCGCGGCCGAGGCCGGTTTCGTCGACCAGTCGCACCTCAACCGCGCCATGCGGCGGTTCTTCGGCGTCACGCCGCTGACGGCGCTTCAGCTGATGGACGAGCGATAACGCCGGTTGCCAAGATAGTTTCGATATGCGTTAAATATTGTCACAGAACGCAAGGAAGATCGCATGTCCGAACAACGCACCGGCCTGGTCTCGGCCGTCAGCTATCGCGATCCCAAGGCCGCCATCGCCTTCCTGGAGAAGGCGTTCGGCTTCGAACTGACCTTCCTGATCGAGGACGCCGAGGGCAATCTGGCCCATTCGCAGATGAGCTATGCCGGTTCGACGATCATGATCGGCAACGAGTGGAGCGAGAACCACGCCAGCCCGGCCTCGCTGGGCGGCAAGACCACCCAGACGGTCCACATCTACATCCCTGGCGACGTCGACGCTCACTGCGCGCGGGCCAAGGCGGCCGGGGCCGAGATCCTGATGGAGCCGGCCAACCAGTTCTACGGCTCGCGCACCTATCGCTGCCGCGATCCCGAACTGCACATCTGGACCGTGTCGGCCGACGTCGAGACCGTCTCGTTCGCGGAGATGGAGGAACGCAGCGGCCTGAAGATCGCCGTCGGCTCGGAATGATCTCGCCAGACGATTTCCGCCGCCTGGCCCTGGCGATGCCTCAGGCGATCGAAAGCTCGCACATGGGCACGGCCGACTTCCGATGCGGCAAGATCTTCGCGACCTTGGGCAATCCCGACGTCGCCTGGGCGATGGTCAAGCTGACGCCGGACCAGCAGGAGATGCGCGTGGCGGCCGAGCCGGAGGTCTTCGTCCCGGTTCCGGGCGGCTGGGGCAAGGGCGGGGCGACGCGCCTGCGCCTCTCGGCCTGCGACGAGGTCACGGCGCGCGGTGCGCTGACGGACGCCTGGCGCAACGTCGCGCCCAGGAAGCTGCTGGACGCCCAGTCTTGAACGAGGCTCTCGACAGGACTTTGGCGGCCTTAGCCGATCCGCATCGCCGGCGGACCGTCGACCTGCTGCGCGAGCGGCCGCGCCGGGCGGGCGAGCTGGCCGAGAGCCTCGGCCTGACCCCACCGGCGATGAGCCGCCACCTCAAGGCCCTGCGTCAGTCGGGCTTGGTCGAGGAAAGTCATCCCGAATTCGACGCTCGGGTGCGTGTCTATCGCTTGCGTCCCGGCCCGATGGC
>NZ_JBFUJD010000068.1:0-30651 GCF_056401555.1 Caulobacter sp. P4_E5 | reverse complement strand
GAGTATCCCCCTCGGACCTTCACCGCTCGATCGCCCCCCGCCGCCGCAATCGGTCGCTGGCCATGCGCCCTTTCCTCGCGACGAGGTGAGACAGAGCATAAGCGAGGTTTCGGAGGGGAGGACGAGAAGACCTGAACGCTCGTGCCTTCTATCACCCCTCTCTCTGAGAGAGAGGGAGGGGCCCATGCGCAGCATGGGAGGGTGAGTGGTTACACCGCTCACCGATAAACCCGAAAACTCAGCGAGATGAGCGAAACCACCCACCGGCTTCGCCTAACCACTCACCCTCCCACGCCTGCGGCGCGGGCCCCTCCCTCTCTCCATGAGAGAGGGGTCCTATACCCGCGCCCCAACGAGTGTTCACGCCTCCGAGAATCGCCTCCCGAACCCTCGCCGACGCGATTCCCGTGCAGAATCACCTACCGCGCGAGTCATCTGATAGTCTATTTACGAGACCATCATTAACGCTTTTACCCCTGACTTGACCGTTCCGGGGACGGTGGAATCGTAAAAATCCCCGGCCCACGGGCGTTTTGTCCCCGTGAATCGGCGTTTTAACCTTTCCAAGCGGGTGACAAACGCGATCGGCCTCGTCAGGCTCGAACTTCCCTGATTCACAGGAATGAGCTTAGAGATGACGAACGTTTCCGATCTGGTCGACGCTGCTGTCGCCGCCGACGACAAGCTGACCAAGACCCAAGCCAAGGCCATCATCGATGGCGTCTTCAAGGCGATCTCTGACGCCTCCGTGAAGGGCGAAGAAGTCTCGATCCCGGGCTTCGGCAAGTTCAAGGTCCAGGCCAAGCCGGCCCGCACCGGCCGTAACCCGGCCACGGGCGCGACCATCGAGATCGCCGCCAGCAAGAAGGTCGCCTTCACACCGGCCAAGCAACTGAAGGACGCCGTCAACGGCTAAGCCTTTGGCGGGAGGCGGGCTCCACGAGTCCGCCTCCCGGCGCTTTCCTTCACGCGCGATACGGCCGCGAAGCTGTATCGCGCGTGAAGACCTTTAGGAACAAATCAAGAACTCCGTGCACGACAGGCGGAACCCGCTGGCGATGCGGATCATTCCGCAGCGGATCGAAACCGCGCAGAAAACGCCACTGTCGCCATGGTCGTCGCCCCGCCCCGTTCCCCTTCAGATCGCGCGCTTCAGACCCGATCGCGCTCGGCGCGCGACGTCGCCGCCGGCGACCCGGCCAGCCTGGACGAGGTCAAGGCCGGTATTCAGGTCTGCCGCCGCTGCGACCTGTGGCGCGACGCCACCCAGGGCGTGCCGGGCGAAGGTGCGGCCCACGCCCTGCTGATGTTCGTCGGCGAGCAGCCGGGCGACCAGGAAGACTTGGCGGGGCGGCCGTTCGTCGGTCCGGCCGGCCAGATCTTCAACAAGGCCCTGGCCGAGGCCGGCGTGCCGCGCGACCGGGCCTTCGTCACCAACGCCGTCAAACATTTCAAGCACGAGCCGCGCGGCAAGCGGCGCATCCACAAGACGCCCGACCGGGGCGAGGTCACCGCCTGCCGCTGGTGGCTGGACGCCGAGCGCCGCCTGGTGCGGCCGCGTGTGATCGTGGCGCTAGGCGCGACGGCCGCCCTGGCGGTGGTGGGCAAGACGACCCCGATCGGCGCCAATCGCGGCAAGCCGCTGCAGCTGCCCGACCAGGCCCAGGGCCTGGTGACCTACCATCCGTCGTTCCTGCTGCGGGTCCCCGACGCGGCGGCCAAGGCGCGGGCCTATGCCGCGTTCGTCGAAGACCTGAGGCTGGCGGGGGCGCTGGCGGGGGTTTGACAAAGGATGCTCCCCCGCGCTGCGGGGGAGCTGTCGCGAAGCGACTGAGGGGGCTAATGCGGTATAGGCCGAGCTAGCCCCCTCCGGCCCTTTGGGCCACCTCCCCCGCGTCGCGGGGGAGGAGCAAAGCCTAATGCGCCGACTTGCCGGCCAGCTGGGTCATCAGCTCGTCCTTGCGCAGCTTCAGGCGCTCGCCCATGGCTTCGAGGTCTTCTTCGCCCTTCTTGGCCTGGGCGAACATGCCGCCGGGCTGTTCCTCTTCCTTGACGTGATGCTTGATGTACTCGCCCAGCACCTTGACCTTGGCGTCGTAGAACTCATCGCCCGGCTTCATCGCCTCGATCTCGGCGATCAGCTTCTTGGCCCCGTCGTGCTCGACATAGGCCTCGTCCATCAGGTCGTCTTCGACCTCGCCGCGGTTCTCCGGATAGAAGATCTCTTCCTCGATCTGGGTGTGGACCTTGAGCGCCAGGGCGATCTTGTTGAACAGCTCCAGCTTCTCGGCGTCGTTCTCCAGCTGTTCGTATTCGTCGAACCAGTCCTCGACCTCGCGGTGGTCCTTCTTGAGCAGGCTGATGGCCAGCGGATCGCGCCGGCTCGTACGCCGCGTGCGGCGCGGCTTGGCGGACTTGGTCTTGCTCGACGAACTCTTGGCGGCAGCGGCCATTGAAAGTCTCCCTCGAAATCCCCGACCGCCTTCCCAACACCCGGACGCCCCGACCCGTTCCGCTTTGGCTAAACTCTCGAATGAGAAGCGTTTTCAGTGTCGGACAGCCGACCGTCGGCGGTCCGACACCGGGCGCTCAGCGGCGGGATCAGCGGTCTTGGACGTTGCCCGAATGGCTGGTGTTCTGGCGCAGATTGCCGTGACGGCCCTGCTCGTCGAGATTCACGTCGGCATTGCCTGGATCCTTGCTCTGCAGGCCGTCTTGGCCGCCCTTGCCTTCGATGTCGGGCTTCTGCCCCTTGAAGGCGCGCTGTTCGGGCGGGATGGGGGGCGCTTTGGACATGGCTTCCTCCTTGAGGTGATCGAGTTCAACCGATCCCCGACGGAAGTCGTTCCGACAGTCCAGTTGGCGCCCTAGCTGGCCCGCGCCACGCCCGACAGGGCCGCGTCCAGCTCGGTGGCCAGGGCCTCGATCCGGTACGGCTTGATCAAGACCCGCCGCCCCTCGTTGGTCGCGGCGGCGGCCGCGGCGCTGTAGCCGGTGGTCAGGATCACCGGCAGGTTGGGTCGCAGGCGCGAGATGTCGCGCGCCAAGTCCAGGCCGCCGACATCGCCGGGCATGACCATGTCGCTGAACACCAGGTCGAACGCGCTGTCGTTGCGCAACACCTCCAGCGCCGCCAGGGCGTCGCCCGCGCGCACCACCTCATAGCCCAGCTCGCGCAACATCTCCTCGACCAGCTGGGCGACATTGTCGTCGTCCTCGACCAGCAGGATGCGATGGCGACCGGCGGAACTGGACCGTGTTGGGGCAATAATGGCGGGCTCGACGGTCGGCGCCTTGATCGAGCGTGGGATCCGCAGCCACACGGTGGTGCCCTCGCCCAGCTTGCTCTCCACGCCCGCCTCGCCGCCCGAGGCGCGGGCGAAGCCGTAGACCTGGGACAGGCCCAGGCCGGTGCCCTTGCCCACCGCCTTGGTGGTGAAGAACGGTTCGAACACCCGGCTCAGCATCTCGGGGGCGACGCCCACGCCCGTGTCGCGGATCGCCAGCCGTACGAGATCGCCCGCGCCGTCCGAGCGGCCGGACGGCTCGTTGCGCGCCTCGATCGTGATCGTGCCGCCATCAGGCATGGCGTCGCGGGCGTTGATGGCGATGTTCAGCACCGCCACCTCTAGCTGGGAGGCGTCGACCTCGATCCGCCAGAGGCCAGGGGGCAGCTTGACCTCGACCGCCACGTCCTCGCGCAGCGAACGGTCCAGCAGGGCGTGCATGCCGGCCAGGCGGTCGCCGATGTCGACGACCTCGGGCTTGAGCGGCGTGCGACGCGAAAAGGCCAGGAGCTGCTGGGTCAGGCTGGCGCCGCGGTCGATGGCCTGGCGCACGCCTTGACGCAGGCGCTCGCGCCGCGCCGGATCGGTGGTGCGGTCCAGCAGGTCGATGCCGCTGGAGGCGACCATCAGCAGGTTGTTGAAGTCGTGGGCCACGCCGCCCGTGAGCTGGCCCATGGCCTCCATCTTCTGCGACTGGCGCAGCGCTTCCTCGGCCTTTTCGCGTTCGCGGATCTCGGCCTGCAGCTTGCGATAGGCCTCGACCTCGCGGGCGTTGGCCACACCCAGCACGGCGACCAGCAGAGCCGCCATGACGATCAGCAGGGCGAACCCCCCATAGCGCATGGCCCGCCGCGCCGGCGATTCCAGCACTGTGCGCAAATAGACCGAGCCCAGCACCGTCTCGCCCTCGGTCACCCGCGACGTGACCACCAGGCGCGCGCCGTCGTTGCGGGCCGGACCCACGGCGTTGCGCGCCGGCAGGCCCGGCCCGGCCCGCACGAAGCTGGCGGCCAGACGTCCCTGCATGTCGTAGGCGGCGACCGCCTCGACGTCGGGGTTTGAGCTCTGGGCGTTGACATATTCCTTGGTGGCGCCGCGATCGTCGAAGGCCAGGGGCGCGGCCACGCTGCCGGCCAGGATCCGCACCTGGACCTCCGCCTGGCGGATCCGTTCCTGCTGGCTCAGGTGCTCGTTGTAGACCGCCATGGCGAACGCGGCCGCCACGATGGCGATCGCCAGGCCCACGGCGATGGACAGCGTGAGGGCGGGACGCGTCCGCGACCAGCCGAGGGGGCCTTTCCGGCTCATCGGCCCTCTCCTTTTTGCGACGCCGACAAGGCCTGGAGCTTGGAGCTCAGGGTCAGGCCGCCGGCCTGGACGGCGTCGGGCCGGATTTCGAACCGCACCCGACCGTCGGCCAGGACGAACTGGACCATCGCGCCCCTGGCGCTGAGCCCCTGGTCGGCGACGGTCAGCACCGGCTGCCCGGCCACCGCCGCCAGCATCTGTTGCGGCGTCTGCACCCGCGAGCGGCCCAGGAACAGCAGATGGCAGGCCGCGCCCTTGGCGACCACCGGCAGACGGATGACCATCACCGGATGGTCGGCGACGCGCCGGTCGCGAACGACCCGGTCCATGGCCGCGCCAAACGGATCGTGCCCCGCGACGCACAGGTTGAACGCACTGGTCGGCGCCCCGAACGCGGTGGGCGGCCACTCCACGAACGGCGTGAACTTGTAGAGGTAGTTGGCCTTCACCGCGTATTCGAGCGAGGAGTCCCCCGCCCGCACGGGGCCGCTCAGGCCGACACACAGCGCCAGACCCGTCAGCAGGCTCAGCGGCCCGGTCCGCCGCCTCCCTGCGCCTAGAACCGCCATTGCACGTCCACGCTTACAGCGCGGGGGATCTCGCTCCCCTGCGGATATTCGGGATGGCGGTCGTGCAGCAGATTGCGGCCCACCAGGGCGATCTCGGCGCGGTCGTTCATCGCCCACGCCAAGCGCCCGCCCAGCTCCATATAGGACGGGGTGCGTGGCTCGGGCAGGTCGGAAACATAACGCAGATCGGCGTCCAGGCTGACGCGGCGCGGCAGGTCCATCGACGAGCGCAGGAAGGCCTGCCGGCGCGGGTCGTCGCCGGCCTGGGCCACGCCCAATAGGCCGCTCGATCCGGGCTTGAATTTCAGATGCTTCTCCAGTGCGGTCGCCCCCGCCGACAGCCGCCACCAGGACTGGACCCGGTACTCGCCCCAGGCCTCCAGGCCTCGGACATGGCCTTCCATGCCGTTGCCCCAGCGCAGGGGCAGGAAGCTGACCGGGGTCGTCTCGATGCTGCGCAGGTCGTCATAGGCGTTGTAGTAGGCCGAGACCGACAACAGGGCCCGGGCGCTGGGCTTGAACCGCCCGCCGACCTCGTAGGCCGTCAGCTTCTCGGGCCGGAAGGCGCCGCCGCCGACCAGGAAATCGCGCCCGCCGAGACGCTCGATCACGTCGCGGTCGAACGGCGTGGCCACCCGCAGCGCCCGCGAGGCGGCGGCCCAGACGCTGACCTCCTCGGTGGCGCGCCAGGCGAGACGGACGCTGGGCGACCACTGCGGGCCGGCATAGGGCCCGTCCTCCAGCTTCACCCCCACGGTCAGGCTGGCCCGATCCGTGAGGGCGTAGCGGTCCTGCAGAAAGAGGTTGTAGAGTCGCAGAGTCCGGTTCGAGGGCGAGAACAGGAAGCTCGCGGTGTTGCTGATGTCATAGCGGCTGAGCCGGATTCCGCCGCCCCAGACGAACTGGTGACGGTCGCGCGCAAGGGCGTGCTGCAGGTCGAAATCGTAGGTATCCAATCCGAAAGCTCCGCCTCCGGACGTGGCCCTACGATTGTGGTCGTAATAGGCCTGGACCTGCAGGCTCGAGCCCTCGGCCTCGCGCCGCCAGCGGGCGGTGAGATTGCGGCCGGAGACGTCTTCCTGGCCGCCGCCGGCCAGGTTCTCCGCGCCGTCATAGAGGTCGCCGGACACCGTCAGCGCCTCGCCGTGACCCAGGTTCCAGTCCGCGCGGAAGCCGCCCTGGGTTCGGCGGAAGCCATCCTCGGCCGACGTGTCCGAGGCCGTCCGCGTCGCGTCCACGCGCACGCCTCGGCCATAGACGCGGAACGCCCCGTTCGCGCCCAGCCGGCCGCCGTAGCGGACGCTGGCGCTGCGATCCTGGTCTCCGCCCCGGCCCTGCAGGCGCCAGCCCTGCGTCTCGTCGGCGGATCGGGTGGTGATGTTGATGACGCCGTTGACCGCGTTGGCGCCCCACAGGGTCGCTCCGGGGCCACTGACCACCTCGATGCGGTCGAGGTCGGCCGGCAGGACATCCTGGGTGTCCCAGTAGACGCCGGAATAGAGCGGCGAATAGACGGAGCGGCCGTCGATCAGAACCAGCAGCTTGTTGGAGAAGTTCTGCGCCTCGGGATTGCCGTTCAGCCCCCGGGCGGTGATGGCGTAGGCGCTGGCGCTCCGCTGGGCGACCTGCAGGTTGGGCGCCAGGCGCAGCAGTTCCGGCAGACTGTTGGCCCCCGAACGGAGGGCGTCCTCGCGGCTGATCAGATAGATCGCCGCCGGCGCGTCCATCACGGTCTCGGCGCGCTTGGACACCGAGGTGACCTGGATGTCGCCAAGCTGCTCGATCGACAGCTCCGCCAGGTCGTTGGGCGTGTTCTGGGCATGGCCGATTCCCGACGTTGCGGCTTGAATAATCATCGCCGCCGCGCCGGCCCGAACCAGACGCCCACTACAGCCCTGCATACGCCGTTCCCCTTATACGGGAAGGGGAACGCCAAGCGTGACCGTTTGGATCCCCGACTCTAGCCATTTTTGTCGGCTATTCGACCCAGGGTGTCGAGACAGTAAAAAAGCCCAGGGGCGGACCCCAGGGCTTTTGAAGGTAGCGATGGTACCGCCTCTCAGGCTTGAACTGAGGACCTCTGGTTCCACAAACCAGCGCTCTAACCAACTGAGCTAAGGCGGCGCATCGCGAGGGAGTGTCTTTAGTCGGACCGGCTTCCCGGATCAAGCGGCGAAACACGCTCTTTTCACAGGAAAACGCACCACGAAAAAGCGCCCTGGAGCCGAAACTCCGGGGCGCTTCCTTGTTGTCGCCTTGGTCCAGGTCCTATTGCGGGACTTGGAACACCAGCGGGACGGTCACCTGACCACCATCGACGGGCGCGCCGTCGAGGGTCTTGGGCTTCATCCGGAACAGACGCGCCAGCTTCAGCGCGGCGTCCCCGAAGCCCATGTCGGCGGGGCTCTCGGATACGATCGAGCAGCCTTCCAGGGTTCCCTTGGCCGTCACGGTGCACGAGATCGTCGCGCGGCCGTTGACTTCCATCCGCTGAGCACGGTCCGGGTAGTACCGGGCCATGTCGTCCGCGTTGGGCTTGCGGGCCCAATCCGGACGGGTGATCACCGAAGCGCGGGCCGGCGGGTTCGAAGGAACCGGCGGCACGGCGGAGATCACCGGCGGAGCCGTTTGCTCCACCCGCTTTTCAACGGGCGGGATCGGCAGCGGCGGCGGCGGCGTCACGTCCGGCGGCGGAGCCACCGGGGGACGCGGCTGGACCACGGCCGGAGGCGGCGGCGGTTCGTTGGTCGGCGGCGGCGGCGGAGGAGGCGGCGGCGGCGGCGGGGGCGGGGGCGGCAGCTCCACGTCCACGGCGTCGTCCGAATACTCCTGCATTACCGCTTCGAACTTCTGCTTCGCCAGATAGGCGAAGAGGAGTGCGTGAACGCCGCAGACCACGACGAGCGCGATACCAAAGGGGCCCATACCCTTCTTGCGACGCGGGCCTTCCGAAGTGAGCGGATCGTAGTGGCGATGCTCGGGCGTTTGTTGTTCAGCCATGCAGCACCCCTACCTAGCTATCATCCCGTCCAACGAGAGCCACGCTGTAGAAGCCGTTATCCTGGAGGGTGTTCATAACCTCCATGAAAGCCCCGTAGCGAACCTTCTCGTCGGCCCGGATGAAAATGCGCTCCTTGGTCGGATCGCGACGGCCCATGCCCTTCACAATGTCCTGCCCGATCTCGTCGATCGTGGTCGGGTTGTCACCGATGAAGAGATCTCCCGACTGTTTGATCGAGATATAGACTGGCTTCGGCGGGTTGGGAGTTGCTTTCGCCACCGCCGCGGGCAGGTTCACTTCGATCGACACGGAGGCCAGCGGAGCGGCCACCATGAAGATGATCAGGAGCACCAGCATGACGTCCACGAAGGGCGTAACGTTGATGTCGCTGTTCTGTTCGACGTTGAACCTGTCGCCCCCACCGCCTGAGAGTTTGGCGGCCATGGGTGTTACGCCCCCTTGTCGAGCTGACGCGAGATGGCGTTCATCAGTTCAGCAACGAAACCTTCCGAGCGGGTGCCGTAACCCGAAATACGGGTCTGGAAGTAGTTGTAGAAGATAACGGCCGGGATAGCGGCGAAGAGACCGATACCGGTGGCGAGCAGGGCTTCAGCGATACCCGGCGCCACGACGGCGAGGTTGGTCGTGTTGGTGTTCGCGATGCCGATGAACGACGTCATGATGCCGTACACCGTACCGAACAGACCGATGAACGGACCGGCCGAACCGACCGAGGCCAGGAACACCATGCCGCCCGACAGACGCTTGACCAGCGAGGCTTGCACCGCGCTGATGGCGTAGGTGGCGCGAGCGATGGTCGAGTCACGGTGCTCGCCGCCAACGGCCAGACCCGCTTGACGCGACAGTTCGACTTCCTGCGAGGCGGCGGCGGCCATGTCGGCCATCGGGTTGCCTTCGAATTCTTCCGACGAGCTGATGCGCGCGATGTCAGCGATCGAGCGAGCGCCGCGGAAGGCTTCCAGGAACTTGTCCGATTGCTTGTTCAGGCCGGCGAACTCGAAAATCTTGGTGAGCAGCAGAACCCACGAGAAGACCGAGGCCAGCAGCAGGCCGATCATGACGACCTTAACGACGGCGCCGGCGGCGAGGAACATGCCGACGGGCGTCAGCGAGTGGCTGCCCTTCTTTTCGCCTTCAGCGGCCGCGGCGTCAGCCGGGGGCGCTTCCGGAGCCGGAGCCGCGGCCGGAGCGGCGGCGTCGGCGGGGGCGGCGGCTTCCGAAGTCGCGGGGGCCGGAGCCGCGGCGTCTTGGGCAAAAGCCGGTGCGCTCACCATCAGCGCCACGGCGCCGACGAGAGCGATGAGGGGGGTCTTCCGTTTAATGTCGAGCATCTGTCGCCAGTTCCTGATTGGTCTAGCACGTTTGGACCGAGGGTCGTCGCGCGAGAGCGTCTCCACCCTAACTCTGAATAGCCCACCTGGAGGTCGATTGCTCTTCCAAACCTGGCGGACCCGCTTCGCTGCGCTCGACCCGTTACGCCCCTCACGAGGGCCAAGCCTCCAGAAGGATCGTTTCGAAGCGCGGGCGACCGAGGCCCTGTTGAGGGCTCCGATCTTACCGCAATGTTAGAATTGCGGCTGTGGTCCTTTGGCAACCCCTTTTCGCACCGTCAAGGGGCTCGTGTGGGCACAAAATCGTCGTAGAGGGCCCGCGCACCCGGCCTCTATCGCAGCGCACAAAAGGATTTTCCGGAAATAGGGGCGGTTTTTCCCAGATAACGAGAAAAACTATGCTGCACTGCAGCAGAGCAACAAAACACCGGTCGATGAAGAAAGGCGCCCGCCGACTTGGCAGATAGGGCCTTGGGCCAGCGGATCAAAGACCGCCATGACGGAAAAACGACAACGGGGCCGACCTGGCGGCCTACTTGGCGCAAGGGCGACCCGGAATGAGGTTTCGCGTCCAGAAAAGTGGTGCCTGGGGCCGGAATCGAACCAGCGACACGCGGATTTTCAATCCGCTGCTCTACCAACTGAGCTACCCAGGCATCCGGGCTTCGGCGGCTAAAACCGCCTTGGCGACCTCGCCGTGCAGCGAGGAGCCGGGTCTATAAGTGAGGCCGAACTGGAAGTCCAGCGCCCTTTTGTCATTCCCTGTTGATGTCTTCGGACGAGGGATTTGCGGACGGATTCTCGTCATCGTCCTCCCCGCCGGGGACGACGTAGCGATCGCTTAGCCACCGCTGAAGGTCGACGTCCGAGCAGCGCTTGGAACAGAACGGGCGGAAGGCGGAATCAACCGGCTTGCCGCAGATCGGGCACCCCGTGCTCATGTGGCGGACACCTCCAGGCGATCGACCGGCCAGTCGGATCGGGATTCGATGATGAAACGCCGACCCAGGCGCTCGGCCACGCCGGCGTCCAGTTCGGCGGCGAAGGCCTCGGCGACGGCGGTCGCGCAGCGGGCCGTCAGGCGTCCTCCCGGATCCGCCCTGCCCTCGCGCTCCAGCGCGCGCGCCAGGCGTCGGGCGACGTAGCGGGGATTCGATGCGCCGCCTTCGCCCAGCAGTCGATCGAGAATCGGCGGCGCGCGGCGCGGCACGATCATCTCCAGCGTGCCGAACTTGCTGATCGCTCCGACCCCGACGCCCGGATTGTCCGGCGCGAAGGCGTTGCGGGCGGCCGTGGTCAGGGCCTGGCCGTCGTGGCCTCGGCCCACCAGGTCGAAGACGACGATGCCGCCCAGCCCCTTCAAGCGCAGCACCCGCGCCGCGACGCTCAGAGCGGCCATGTTGGCCTGGCGGGCGGCGCGCTTCGAATCGGTCGCCTCCCGCGCGCCCAGATCGACGTCGATGGCCGTCAGGGCGCGCGTCGGCTCGACGGCAATGTCGCCGCCGCCCGGCAGGGCGAAGACGGTGGTCAGGGCGTCGCTCTCGGCCTCCTCGACGGCGAGCAGGGCCTTGTCGCCGGTCGTGGGCGAGCCGGCCTTCACCAGGTGGCGCAGGCGGTCCTCGATGGTCTCGGCCGCCTCCAGCACGCGCGGTTCGCCCTGCCCTTCGGCGACAAAGCGGGCCACGGCGGCCTTGCCCAGGCGCGCGGCGGTCTTGATCTCGATCTCGACGAGCCCGCCCTCGACCAGCGGCGGCATGTCAGGGCGCAGCGGCAGGATGGCGTCCTGGCCGCCGGGCAGTTGTACGAAGGCCGAGGCGAAGGCCTTCTCGATCTTCCTGACGCGGGCGACGCCGCGCACGCCCTCGGCGTCGAGCGGGTCGTCGGTGGGCCAGGCGACGAACAGGCGCTCGGGCCGGCCATCCAGGGTCACCACCCCGACGGTCTCGCCGACGCCGTTATAGAGATAGGCTCTGCGCTCGCTCATGCGCGATACCCCAGGCCGGAGAGCAGGTTCAGGGTTTCGTACAGCGGCAGGCCGACGACGCTGGGATACGAGCCCTGCAGGTCGGTGATGAAACCGCCCGCCAAGCCTTGGACGCCATAGCCGCCCGCCTTGCCCTTCCACTGGCCGCTGGCGACGTAGCCATCACGCTCGGCGTCGGACAGGCGCTTGAAGCCGACCCTGGTCTCGACCAGGCGCGTAGCCTCGCGGCCGTCGGGCGCGATCAGGGCGACGCCGGTCAGCACCTTGTGGTTCCGGCCGGACAGCAGCTTCAGGCAGTAGAGGACGTCGGCCTCGGTCTCGGCCTTGGGCAGGATGCGGCGGCCGACGGCCACCACCGTGTCGGCGGCCAGCACGAAGTCGCCCGGCGCGCGGGCGGCGACGGCGCGCGCCTTCTCCCGCGCCAGGCGCAGGGCGTGGCGGCGCGGGGTCTCGTCGCGCAGCGGGGACTCGTCGATGTCGGCGGGGTCGACCCGGTCGGGCGTAACGCCGACCTGGGCCAGCAGGTCGAGGCGCCGGGGGCTCGCGCTGGCCAGGACCAGCGACGGCTGGGCGGCCATTCGCGATGCCATGGGCGGCCTACTTGAAGCGGTAGGTGATACGGCCCTTGGTCAGGTCGTAGGGGGTCATTTCGACCAGGACCTTGTCGCCGGCCAGCACGCGGATGCGGTTCTTGCGCATCTTGCCGGCGGTGTGGGCGATGATCTCGTGGTCGTTTTCCAGCTTCACGCGAAACGTGGCGTTCGGCAGCAATTCGCTGACCGTACCGGGAAACTCGAGCAGTTCTTCCTTAGCCATCAGGCCTCTCAAAGGGACGAATCAGATTGCCGCGAGGGTACGCCTGACGGGGGAGTCAGGACGAGGCCCTTCGCGGCGAGGCGCCTCTATAACGCAATTACCCCCCAAACGTCGATGGCGCGCCGAAACGTCTCTTGATCGCCTCGGCGAGGGTGTCGCGGACCTCGCGATAAGCCTCCAGCCGGGCCTCGCGCGAGCCGTCCACCAGGGTGGGATCGTGGGTCGGCCAGTACTCGATCTGGACGGCGCGATCACGCGACAGCTCGACCGCCCGGTGCTGGGCCTCGGGGGTCAGGGAGACGACGACGTCGAAGCTGTCGTCCTCGAGCTGGACGAAGGTCTTGGGCCTGTGATCGGAGACGTCCAAGCCCAGCTCGTCCATCACCACGATCACGAAGGGGTCGACCCCCTCCCCGGCCGGATCGGCCTTCAGCCCGCAGGAATCGACGAACGCCCGCGTGCCGTAGAAGCGCTTGAACAGCCCCTCGGCCATCGGCGAGCGCACGCGGTTGTAGTTGCAGGCGAACAGCACCGCGTCCGGCAACGGCTCCAGCACCCTCAACCCCGCCAGTGCAGTGCGCAGATCAGGGTGAACAGGCGGCGGGCGGTGTCCAGGTCGGTCTTGACCTTGCCGTCCAGGCGCTCGCGCAGCAGGTTCGAGCCCTCGTTGTGCAGGCCGCGCCGGCCCATGTCCAAGGCCTCGATCTGCTGCGGCGTCGAATTGCGGATCGCGGCGTAATAGCTGTCGCAGATCATGAAATAGTCCTTGATCACGCCCCGAAACGGCGACAGCGACAGCAGGTGGCGCCGCTCGTAGTCGGGTCCGGAGATGTCGAAGGCCAGCCGGTTCTCGATCAGCGACAGCTTGATGTCGTACGGCCCGGCCTGGGCCTCGACCGGCTCGAAATAGTTGGCGTCCAGCAGATCGAAGATCGCGACCTGGCGCTCCTGCTCCTGGTCGCGCGACGCGGCCGCGAGGCTGTCCTCGTCGATCACGATCGACTTGATTCTATGGCTGGCGCGGTCGGTGCTCATCTGACGCGGGAGGTTCGCGCGTCAATTGCCGGAACGCAACCTCACCGACGCTGACAGGGCGTGGGCGGGCAGGCCCTCGGCCGTCGCCAAGGCCACCGTGTGCGGCCCCAGGATGCCGAACGAGGCCGCGTCGCACTTCACGATCGAGGTGCGCTTGATGAAGTCGTACAGCGAGAGGCCCGACTGGAAGCGCGCCGCGCGGCTGGTCGGCAGCACGTGGTTCGAGCCGGCCACGTAGTCGCCGATGGCCTCGGGTGTGACGCGGCCCAGGAAGATCGCCCCGGCGTGGCGCACGCGATCGGAAAGCCGCTCGGGATTGTCCATCGCGAACTCGACGTGCTCGGGGGCGATGGCGTCGACCAGGGCCGGGCTCTCGTCCAGCGGGGCGATGATCACCGCGCCGTGGTCGCGCCATGAGGCGGCGGCGTCCTCGCCGGTGGCCAGTGTCTTGAGGCGTTCGGTGACCGCGGCCTCGACGGCGGCCGCGAAGGCCTCGTCATCGGTGATCAGGATCGACTGGGCGGCCGGGTCGTGCTCGGCCTGGCTCAGCAGGTCGGCGGCGATCCAGTCGGGATTGTTGTCCCGGTCGGCGACCACCACGATCTCGGACGGGCCGGCCAGGGCGTCGATGCCGACCACGCCATAAAGGCGGCGCTTGGCGGCGGTGACATAGGCGTTGCCGGGGCCGACGATCTTGTCGACCGACTGGATCGGACCGGCGCCATAGGCCAGGGCCGCAACGGCCTGGGCCCCGCCCACGCGCCAGATCTCTGTGACGCCGGCTTCCTTGGCGGCGGCCAGCACCGCCGGCTGCAGCTTGCCCGGCGGCGTGACCATGGCGATGCGATCGACGCCGGCCACCTGGGCCGGCACGGCGTTCATCAGCACGGTCGAGGGATAGGCCGCGCGGCCGCCGGGGACATAGACGCCTACGGCCTCGATTGGCGTCCAGCGCCAGCCCAGCTCGACGCCGGCCTCGTCGGTCCAGGCCTGGTCGGCCGGCCGCTGGCGGGCGTGGTAGGCGCGGATCCGGGCGGCGGCGAAGGCGATGGCCGCGCGCACGTCGGCGGGGGTGTCGGCGGCGCCCTGCTCGATCTCCTCGGGCGTGACGCGGATGGTCTCGGCGGTCAGCTCGACCTTGTCGAAGCGGCGGGTGTAGTCGAGCACGGCCTCGACGCCGTTGACGCGCACGGCTTCCAGCACGTCGGCCACGGCGGCGTCGACATCGGCCGGCGAGCCGCGACGCTCGTCGAGGAACGCCTTGAAGGCGGCGGCGAAACCGGGATCGGAAAAGGAGAAGCGACGCATGGGCGCTTAAATGCGGCTTTTGCGCCGAGAGGCAAGTGAGAAAGGCTGCAAGCGCCCCTACGCCCTGCCGCGCATCATCACCCCGTACACCGTCGCCGCGATCGCCAGGCCAACGAACCAGGCATAGGTATAGAGCCCGGTCCAGAACCCGCCCACGCCGCCAAACACATGCGGCGCGGCCGCCGCCAGGAAGCCGGGCAGGTTCGGCAGGACACCCAGGGTCAGGGCCACCAGCGCCGCCGGGTTCCAGCCGCCGCGATAGGCGTAGGCCCCGTCCCGGACATAGAGGTCGTCGACGGCCAGCTCAGCCTTCCGCACCAGCCAGTAGTCGACGATCAGGATGCCGGCGATCGGCCCCAGCAGGGCGCCGTAGCCGACCAGCCAGGTGAAGATGTAGCCCTGGGTGGTCTCGAGCAGCTTCCAGGGCATGATCAGCACGCCGATCCCGGCCGTGATCCAGCCGCCGGTGCGATAGCTGATCTTGCTGGGCCACAGGGCCGAGAAGTCGTAGGCGGGGCCAACCAGGTTGGCGGCGATGTTGCAGCACACCGTGTCGAGGCTGATGATCAGCAGGCCCACGACCACCGCGACGCCGCCGATGTCGCCGGCCAGCTGCACCGGGTCCCAGATCGCCTTGCCGAACACGAGGGTGGTGGCCGAGGTCGTCACCACGCTGACCAGGGCCAGCAGGCCCATCGGCGCGGGCAGGCCCACCGCCTGGCCGATGATCTGGTCCGACTGAGCCCGGGCGAAGCGCGTGAAGTCGGGAATGTTCAGCGCCAGGGTCGCCCAGAACCCGACCATGGCGGTCAGGGCGGGCGCGAAGACGCTCCAGAACTGGCCGGCCTTGGGGCCGCCTTCGACGAAGGCCGAGGGCTGGTGGAAGATGGGGCCCAGGCCGCCAGCCTTGGACACCGCCCACCAGACCATCAGGCCGCAGATCAGGACCTTGATCGGCGCGGTCCAGGTCTCGAGCTTGCGCACCGCCGTCAGCCCCTTGGTGACGAACAAGAGCTGGATGGCCCAGAAGGCGAAGAAGGCCAGCAGCTGGCCGACGCCGATGCCCAGCAGCGGCAACGGCGCGCCTTCCAGCTTCTTGCCGACGATGACGCCCAGCAGGGTCAGCAAGGCTCCGCCGCCGATCCAGGTCTGGATGCCGTACCAGCCGCAGGCGACCACGGCCCGCGCCACCGCCGGGATCCTTGCGCCCTTCCAGCCGAACGAGGCCCGCGCCAGCACCGCGTAGGGCACGCCCCAGCGCGCGCCGGCGTGGCCGATCAGCAGCATCGGGACCAGCACGACCAGATTGCCCAGCAGCACGGTCGCCACCGCCTGCCCCGCCGACATGCCCTGCTCGATCAGGCCCGAGGCCAGCATGTAGGCCGGCACGCAGATGACCATGCCCAGCCACAGGGCCGCGAAGTGCCGCCAGCGCCAGGTGCGCTGGGCCGCGCTGGTCGGGGCCAGGTCCTCGTTCCACAGATCGCTGTCGGGCGCGCGCATGCGGCTCTCCGCGTGGGCGCGTTGAAATCGCGAACGCGCGCCGGCCCCCGCCTCGACGCGGGGGAAGCTTAGGTGCGGTTGGGGGGATGGGGCAAGGTGGCGGAACGGCGTTCGGCTGGCGCCGTGAAAAATGGACCTCCCCTTCTCCCCTTGCGGGAGAAGGTGTCGGCGGAGCCGACGGATGAGGGGTCGACAGTCCGCCGGCTTGGCGCCCAGCATCGACCGCCGTCGCGGCGGATGCTTTCTTCAACCCCTCACCCGACCGCCTTCGGCGGCCACCCTCTCCCGCAAGGGGAGAGGGATAAGGATCACCCCAGCGCCGCGTAGGCCAGCGTCGCCAGCCCGGCGAAGAACACGACGCACAGCGCCACCAGCGTCGCGCGGCCCCAGTCGAAGCAGGGCCCGCCATGGCGCAGAACCGGCGGCTCGGGCTTGGTGATGTCGCACGCACGGAAGAAAATCGACTGGGTTTCCCCAGTCGCATAGGCTGTCCTTCTGGCCATGCTGGCCTCCCTGACAAGCTCGCGCCTCTGACGGGCGCGTGGCGTCAAGTTAGCACCGCTCGCGCCTCCGGCGAATTGGCCGGCCGATCACTAGCGCGTGGGACGAATCCTGAGCGGCCCGCCTGCTCGCTGAAAGACCAGAAAAAAGGCGCCGCCCACGAAATGGGCAGGCGCCTGAATTCACCGTTCGCGCGGGCGTTCCTAGTCCGCGTGCCCCGGGGTCCGGGGCGTCGCCCAAGGTTCGGAGACGTCGGCCAGGGCCACGTCCAGGCAATCGACCGTAAGCCGCAAGTCGCCGCCGCCCGCGAAGGTCAGGGTGACCACGCCGGCCGGGGCTTCCTCGGCCGGCTCGAAGCCGATCGACAGCAGCTCCACGATCGCGCCTTTGGCGTCGCGGCGCAGGTTGCGCGCCTGGACGCCGGCGACGTCGCCGAATTGCAGGGCCGAGCGCACGCGCTCGCCTTGCTTGCCGCTCTTCTTGCCGGCCGGGGTTTCCCAGCGGAAGCGGTTGCAGGCCAGAGTCAGCGTCCGTCCCTGGGCGTCCCAGCGGATGTCGCCGATCTTGGCCACGGCGTCCTGCAGGGCGGCCGACAGCACGGCCAGGTCCTCGGCGTCCTGGGCCAGCAGCCGCAGCGGTTTGCCCGTCTCGGCCACGCTCACAGCTCCGCCTCGCCGTCGCCGGTGATGCGACGGACCTGGGCTCCGCAGGCGCCCAGCTTCTCTTCGAGACGCTCGAAGCCGCGGTCCAGGTGATAGATGCGGCTGACCGTGGTCTCGCCCCGCGCGACGAGGCCGGCGATCACCAGGCTGACCGAGGCGCGCAGGTCGGTGGCCATCACCTCGGCGCCTTCCAGCTGAGTGACGCCGCGCACGCGGGCCTCGCCGCCGGAAACCGAGATGTCGGCGCCCAGGCGCATCAGCTCGGGCGCGTGCATGAAGCGGTTCTCGAAGATGGTCTCGCGGATCCGGCTCTCGCCGTTCGCGGTGGTCATCAGGGCCATGAACTGGGCCTGCAGGTCGGTGGCGAAGCCCGGGAACGGTTGGGTCTCGATGTCGACGGCGTTCAGGCGGTCGCCGTTGCGGCGAATGATGCAGCCGTCGGCGGTGTGCTCGACGCCGGCGCCGGCCTCTTCCAGCTTGATCAGCAGGTTGTCGATCAGGCCCGGACGAGCGTTGGTCAGGCGGACTTCTCCGCCGGCCATGGCGGCCGCGACCGCGTAGGTGCCCATTTCGATCCGGTCGGGGATCACCGCGTGGGTCGCGCCCTTCAGCCGGGCGACGCCGGTGATGGTGACCGTGGGCGTCCCCGCGCCCTCGACCTTGGCGCCCATGGCGTTCAGGCACTCCTGCAGGTCGACCAGTTCCGGCTCGCAGGCGGCGTTGTGGATCACGGTGACGCCGTCGGCCAGCACGGCGGCCAGCATGGCGTGCTCGGTGGCGCCCACCGAGACGAACGGGAAGCTGATCTCCGCGCCCTTCAGGCCGCGCGGGGCCTGGGCGTAGACATAGCCCTCGTGCAGGTCGATCTTGGCGCCCAGGGCCTCGAGGGCCTGCAGGTGCAGGTCCACCGGGCGCGCGCCGATGGTGCAGCCGCCGGGCAGCGAGACCTTGGCCTGGCCCGAGCGGGCGACCAGCGGGCCCAGCACGTTGAACGAGGCGCGCATCTGGCGGACCAGGTCATAGGGCGCGAAGCCGCTGGTGATCTCCGGCGCGTGGAGAACCGTCTCCTGGCCGTCGGCGCCGTCGGCTTCGGTGACGCTGACGCCGAGACGGCTCAGCAGCTTGCCCAGGAACCGGGTGTCGGCCAGGCGCGGCATGTTCGTCAGGCGCAGCGGCTCGTCGGTGAGCAGGCTGGCCGCCATCAGCTTGATGGCCGAGTTCTTGGCGCCGCTGACCGGGATCGTCCCGTTCAACCGCGCGCCGCCGGTGATGGCGATGCGATCCATTCAGGTCCCTCGAACGCGCGGGGGTGGGGGTCGCCGCGCGGCTCACATGTGAGGGGCGGGTTCTATCCGTTGCAAGAGGGGTTGCAAGGCCCTCCCCATCTTAAGTGGCCGCTAAATCGGCGCCGACAGATCGTAGGGCCGCTCGTCGTCGGGCCAGCGCAGGTCGTGGGTCGTGCTGGCCAGGTCGAGGGCCACCTGGGCCAGGTCGATCGCCTTGCGGGTCGCCGCCAGCCCGTCGCGGCCGAAAGCCGCCTTCCCGCTTTCCGTGTCGAACGGACCGGCGGCCCCGGTCAGCCGCACCGCCGCCGCCCAGCCCTCCCCGTCCGGATTCGGAAACGGCGCGGAAAGCTCGACCACCAGTTCGACCCGGCTGCCGTCCCGGTGATTTATCCCCAGCAGTTTTCGAACGACGTTATAGGGCCGCGGCGCCGCTTGGGCGGCCTCGATGGCGGGGTCGGAATCGTTGGACGGCCCACGCGCCGCGGCTTTCCGCTTGCGGAGATTGGTTCTGAGGGCCTCGGCGAGCTTGGCCTCGCGGATCGATTTGTCGTCGCTGATCGGCATGCGCTGGGGGTGCGGCGTCAAAGATCAGCGGTCAAGGTGATTTAGGGCTTTGCATCCGCGATTCTCCTCGCTATACGCCCCTCCTCTTCGCCGCGGTAGCTCAGTGGTAGAGCGCATCCTTGGTAAGGCTGAGGTCCAGGGTTCGAGTCCCTGTCGTGGCACCATCGGGGCTCAAAGCAGTTCAAAGCTTTGGGCCCCGACCATTCTCCCCCTAAAATCGCTGACATCATTTCGCCGGGCGTACGCCTTGGCGCTGACCTAGACACGCCGATGGCGGCCCTTCGGCGCGCACGCGCGGCCGGGGTCGCCATGGACCTTCACGGTCGGTCGGAAGACTGGCGGTGAAGAGGCCGGCGGCGGGACCGCCGGCCTCTCATGCGTCATTCGCCGAAGCGGAAGCGCAGGCCCAGGCCGTAGTACCGGCCCTCGTAGCGGACATCGACCGGATAGGCCCGGTTGGTCTCGTAGTTGTTGTAGTTCTCGAACGGCTTGGCCAGCAGGTTCGAGACGTCGGCGCTGACGGTCAGGTGTTTGGAGACGTCATAGCTCAACGAGGCGTCCAGGCGGGAGACCGCCCTGATGCCCACGCCGGTATATTGCGAGCCGTCGGCGGCCTGGCGGTAGTAGTTCACCCAGGGCGAGCGGCGATTGTACGACAGCCGTCCCGTCACGCCATTGCGCTCGTAGAACACGGCGGCGTTGTAGGTCCATTTGGACAGGCCCGTGATGCGGACATAGGCGGCGTCTCCGCCGAGCGTCCTGGGGAATTGGTTCTTGCCGTCGACATAGGTGACGTTCCCCTGCACGCCGAAGCCCTTCAGCGCGTCAGGCAAGAAATCCAGGAAGGTCTGGGCGTTGATCTCAAAGCCCTTGATCTTGCCCGCGCCGGAATTTTCCGGACGGTTGATCTCGATCAGTCCGTAGACGGGATCCTGGATGCGTCGGGTGTAGTTGCTCGTGAAGCCGAAGAGGTCACGGTAGAAGCCCGCGACCGAAATGCTGCCCGTGCTCGAGAAATAGTACTCGGCGCTGACGTCGTAATTGTTGGACGTGAGCGGCAGGAGATCGGGATTGCCGCCCGAGCCATAGGCGTTCGGCTGCACGGGCGCATTGGGGTCGATGGGCTGCGTCGGGTCTCGAACCACTTGCGAGACGTTCAGGGCGGGATTGAGTGCGCCGAAATCGACGCGGGTGCGCGTCTGGGTGTAGCCCAGGCGCAGCTGCAGCTTGTCGGTTGGCCGGATCCGCATGCTGACGTTCGGCAGCACGTCGGTGTAGTTCTGCCGGATGGTCCGCGGGATCAGGGTGGTGACGCCGTTGGCCGAGACCCGCGACGTGCCGGAATACTCGCCGAGGGTCTGGACGACCCGGACGCCGACCACGCCGTCGATCGCCACCGATCCCAGGTCGAAGTTGTACTTGGCTTGGGCGTACTCGGCGTAGCTTTGCTCGGTGGCGCTGAAGGCGCCGCCCTGGTCCAGCGGCACGTCCGCGCTGCCGAAGGCCTTCAACGTGTCCTTGTAGCCCTGGTCATTGGGGTTCAGGGCCACCAGCTGCTGCAGGGCCGCGACCGAGCGCTGCAGCAGACCCGCGGTGTTGCCGGCGATGCCGTCGCGCGTCGGCATCAGGTACTGGGTGAAGCCCTGCGAATTGCCGCGGAACGGATCCTCGACCATCTGCAGCTGGCCGACGGGGAGCCCGGCCAGCGGGAGCTTGAGCGGAAGCACCCACGCGTAGCGCGAGCCCTGGATCAGCGAGGCGTCCCGATCGGTGTAGCGCAGCCCAAACTTGATCTCCGGCAGCCACGAGGCCCCGGTGTCGAACACCGCGTCGCCGCGCCACTGGACGCCGCTGCCCTTGGCGATGTAGTGCCGCTCGTAATAGCCGCGCCACAGGTAGTTCGCCGGGTTCGAGGCGTCGAAGCCGGTGAGGTCGAAGGCCGCGCCGTCCTTCTCGTTGAACTTGACGACGACGGTCGGCGGCGAGGCGAAGGCGCTGTCGAGGCTCCAGTTGCGGGCCTCGTACTCGCTATCCTCATAGGCCAGATCGGTGGACAGGGTCAGGCGATCGCCGCGCCAAGTCGCGCCGAACGCGCCCTGATAGGTGTTGGTGTGGTCGGCGCCGGTCGAGCGATAGGCCTGGGGCGCGACGCCGCCGGTCTTGGTGAAGCCCGCCGCCTGGTCGGTCGTCCCCGGAACCAACGTGACGTTCGTCAGCGTCGGATCCTGCCTGACGGTCGAATCCCAGTCGCGCAGATTGACGTCGAGGTTGTCGGTCGCCTGCCGGCCGCGATAGCCCTGGTAGATGCCGTCGAAATAGACCTCGAGCTTGTCGGTGGGCCGCCATTGGATGGCGACGTTGCCGGAGGGGCGGTAGCGCTTGCCGCCGTCGTTATAGAGGCCGACGGAATAGGGATAGCGGAAGTTGTGGCCGACGCTGGCCGGCGAGACGCTGGAGGCGGGGCTGACCGTGGCGATGCCCTGGTTGTTGTACCGCACGCCGTTGCGGTACTGCGACTGGGCATAGGTGGCGTTGGCCAGGATGCCGATCTCGCCGATCGGCGTGTCCCAGCGGTCCGAAACCAGGATGTTGCCGTTCGGGTCGCGCTTCTTGGTCTGGTCATTGTAGGTGCCGCGGACGCCGCCGCCGACGAACCAGTCCTTGAAGTCGAACGGACGGCGGGTGCGGACATTGATCAGGCCGGCCAGGCCAGGCTCGACGATGTCGGCCGTCCCGGACTTATAGACCTCGATCCCCGCCAGGGCCTGGGCCGGGAAGTCCTGCAGCTGCACGCGGCGCAGCTCGGCCGTGAAGATTTCGCGGCCGTTGTACGTGGTGGCCACGTCCGGCAGGCCGCGGATGAGAACGCGATTGGCCTCGTCGCTGAACCGTTCGACCTGGACGCCGGCGAGGCGCGCCAAGGTTTCGGCGGCGGTGTTGTCGGGGAGCTTGCCGATGTCTTCGGCCACGACCGCGTCGAGGATGGCGTCGGAGTTGCGCTTGATCTGCTGCGCCGAGCGCAGGCTTTGGCGAAGGCCGGTCACGACGACTTCGGTCACGGCCGAATCGTTCGTCGCAACGGCCGTCCTGGCCGGAACCGACTTGTCGGACAAGACCTGACCGGCGGGCGTCGTCTGCGCCATGGCGGGCAAGGCCAACAGCGCCATCGGCGCCACCGACAGCATAAACGCAAGGCGTTTCATAATTTCCTCCCAGTATCCCGCACGGGGCGTTCTCCCCGTGACCATCTTTTGTCGGACTAGACGTGCCCGCGTCGGCGACGATCGTCAATAGGATTGATACTATTAATAGTCACTGGGCTTGAGAGGATTCCCAAGGAGCCGTCGCCACTCTGGGCGAGGGTTTCCACCGATCCGCGCTCGGCGCGCTCATCACCGTTTTGTCCTACTTTAAGGGGAACCGCCCCTAGGGCGCCGCCGCGTTCTCGGGCCAGGCCGGCGTCGTCACCGATGCGTCGAGGTTATACTCAGACAAAATTGACGTCCGCGAAGAAAAACCGTCACTGACGATCCCCCCGGCGGCGACCGCTTTGACTTGGCGCAACGAGGGCAAACGCTCCGAGGTGCGTAGTGCTCATGATGGCGCGGTGTATCGAGGGAAGCGGATGACGGATTCAGCCAATCACGACGGGCGCCGCCACCGCGACGGCCGCGCCTCGCCAAGTGCCCCGATCGTCAAGGCCGCGCCGGGCGCGATCTACACCTGTCCGATGCACCCGGAGATCCGGCGGCCGGGGCCGGGCAGCTGTCCGATCTGCGGCATGGCGCTCGAGCCGGTGACGGTCACGGCCGAGACGGCGCCCAATCCCGAATTGCGGGACATGACGATCCGCTTCTGGATCGGCCTTGTCCTGGCCCTGCCGGTCTTCGCCCTGGAGATGGGCGGCCACGTCGGGCTGATGACCCTTCACTTGCCGCCAGGCGTGTCGAGCTGGACCCAGCTGCTTCTGGCGACCCCGGTGGTGCTGGGCTGCGGCTGGCCGTTCTTCGAGCGCGGCGCGCGCTCGCTGGTCACGCGCCAGCTGAACATGTTCACGCTGATCGCCATGGGGATCGGCGTGGCCTGGGCCTACAGCGTGGTCGCCACCCTGGCCCCGCAGGTGTTCCCGGCCGCCTTCCGCCGCCCCGACGGCTCCACGCCGATCTATTTCGAGGCCGCGGCGGTGATCACCGTCCTGGTGCTTCTGGGCCAGGTGCTTGAGCTGCGGGCCCGCGAGAACACCTCCGGCGCCATCAAGGCGCTGCTGGACCTTTCGCCCAAGACCGCGCGGCGCGTGCAGGACGGCGAAGACCTGGAGATTGCTGTCGAGGATATCCAGGTCGGCTTCCACCTGCGGGTCCGACCCGGCGAGAAGGTTCCGGTCGACGGGCGGGTCGTGGCGGGCGAGGCCTCGGTCGACGAATCCCTGGTGACCGGCGAATCCATGCCGGTCCACAAGTCGCCCGGCGACAAGGTGATCGGCGGCGCGCTGAACAAGACCGGCTCGTTCGTGATGGTCGCCGACAAGGTCGGGGCCGACACCCTGCTCTCGCGGATCGTGGCCATGGTCGCCGAGGCCCAGCGCAGCCGCGCGCCGATCCAGCGGATGGCTGACCGCGTGTCGGGATGGTTCGTCCCGGCCGTGATCCTGGCGGCCCTGATCGCGTTCGGCGTCTGGGCGGTGGTGGGCCCGCCGCCCCGCATGGCCTTCGCCCTGGTGGCCGCCGTCTCGGTGCTGATCATCGCCTGCCCCTGCGCCCTGGGCCTGGCCACGCCGATCTCGATCATGGTCGGGGTGGGTCGCGGCGCGGCCGCCGGTGTCCTGATCAAGAACGCCGAGGCCCTGGAGCGTTTCGAGAAGATCGACACCCTGGTCGTCGACAAGACCGGCACCCTGACCGAGGGCCGTCCGGCCGTCACGGCGATCCGGCCCGCGCCGGGCTTCTCCGAGGACGAGATCCTGCGCCTGGCCGCCAGCCTCGAGCGGGCCAGCGAGCATCCGCTGGCCGACGCGATCGTGCGGGCGGCGACGGCGCGCGGGGTGGCGCTGTCGCTTCCGGAAGACTTCGACTCCCCTGTGGGCAAGGGCGTGGTGGGCAAGGTCGACGGCCGGGCCCTGGCGATCGGCTCGGCCCGCTTCCTCGACGAGCAAGGCGTGCCGGCCGGACCGCTCGCCGACGAGGCCGAGGCGCTGAGGCAGGACGGCGCCACCGCGATCTATCTGGCCGTGGACGGCGCGGTCGCTGCCGTCCTGGCCATCGCCGACCCGGTCAAGCCGACCACCCAGAAGGCGGTCGAGACGCTCAAGGCCGATGGCGTGCGCGTGGTCATGCTGACCGGCGACAACCGCACGACCGCCCAGGCCGTGGCCCGGCGGCTGGGCATAGACGAGGTCGAGGCCGACGTGCTGCCCGACGAGAAGGCCGCCGTGGTCAAGCGCCTGCGCGCCGAGGGCCGCAAGGTCGCCATGGCGGGAGACGGCGTCAACGACGCGCCGGCGCTAGCCGCCGCCGAGGTCGGGATCGCCATGGGCGCGGGGTCGGACGTCGCCATCGAGAGCGCCGGCGTCACCCTGCTGCACGGAGACCTGGAGGGCCTGGTCAAGGCGCGGCGGCTCTCGCGGGCCGTGATGGGCAATATCCGTCAGAACCTGTTCTTCGCCTTCGCCTATAACGTGGCCGGCGTGCCGATCGCGGCGGGCGTGCTGTATCCGGTGTTCGGCTGGCTGCTGTCGCCGGCCATCGCCGCGGCCGCCATGGCGCTGTCGTCGGTCAGCGTGGTCGGTAACGCGCTTCGGCTCAGGGCGGTCCGGCTGTGAGACGTGGATCCGGCGAGGGGTAGGGTTCCGTCCTGCGTAGACCTCTAGGCGAAACCGCAACTCGACAGGACCCCCTCATGGCCTTCCGCGCCCTCCTCCTCACCGCCGTCTTTTCAGTCTCGGTCCTGAGCGCCGGCCAAGCCAGCGCCCACGCCAAGCTCGTGGCGTCCGATCCCGCCGCCAACGCCACCGTGGCCGCGCCGAAGGCGATCCGCCTGACCTTCAACGAGAAGCTCGCCCCGGCGTTCTCGACCTTCGAACTGACCACCGCCGACGGCAAGACTGCGCCGGTGAAGACGTCGATTTCCCAGGACCGCAAGGTCATTGCCGGCGTTCCCAAGGGCCGCTTGGCGGCCGGGGCCTACAAGATCAACTGGCGCGCGGCGGCGGCCGACGACGGCCACCGGATGGACGGCGTCGTCGCCTTCACGGTGAAATAGGCGATGGAGACCGGGGTCGTCCTGCTGCGATGGACGCAGTACGCGGCGAGCTTTGTCCTGACGGGCGGGGCGCTGTTCGCGATCTACGCACTGCCGGCCAGCGGCCCCGCCAGCGCCGGGACTCTGGGATGGCCCCGCCGGCTGCTCGCCGGGGCCGCCGCCTTGCTCGTGCTCGCCAGCATCGCGGGCCTGCTGCTGCAAACCGCGGTCGTCGCTGGTTCCCTAGGCGCGGCGCTTGACCCGTCCAGCCTCGTCTCGGTGCTGACCGAGATGGCCATGGGCGTGGCGTCGCTGGTCCGCGCGTTGGCGGCGGCCTTGGCCTTTGTTCTCCTGCTCGTGCTCCGGCCGGGTCGCGGCGCCTGGATCGGCGCGGCGGCCCTCGGCGCGGTCGCGACCGCCAGCATGGCCTGGATGGGGCACGGCGCGGCGACCGAAGGCGCGGCCGGCGGTCTCCACCTGTTGGCCGACGTCGTCCATCTGGCCGCCGCGGCGGTGTGGATCGGGGCCCTGGCCTTCTTCGTCATGCTCGCCGGCGACGCGCGACTTGGCGAGGACCGCCGCGCGACCTTCCACGCCGCCCTGGCGGGTTTCTCGGGCTTGGGCTCGGGTCTGGTCGCCGCCCTGGTCGCCAGCGGCCTGGTCAACGGCTGGTTCCTGGTCGGTCCGTCGGGGTGGCCGGGGCTGGCGGAGACGCCCTATGGCCGCCTGCTGGTCCTCAAGCTCATCCTGTTCGCCGCCATGGTCGCCCTGGCCGCCGCCAACCGCTTCCGGCTGACGCCCGCGCTGCGGGCGGCGGTCGCCAACCCGGCCGAAGCGGGCGCGGCGGTCAGCGCGCTGCGCCGTAGTCTCTATCTGGAATTCGGCGCGGGCCTGGCGGTGCTGGGCCTGGTGGCCTGGCTGGGCCGCCTGGCGCCGATCACCGCCCAATAGCCCCCTAGAACCAGGCGCGCACCCCGACCACGAAGCTGGTGTCCGAGACCTCGCGGCCCTGGGCGCGGGCATAGTCGGCGGTGCGCCCGAAGCGCTTGGCCCAGCTCACCCCGACATAGGGCGCGAATTCCCGGCGGACCTCGTAGCGCAGGCGCAGGCCCAGCTCGCCCTCGGACAGGCCCGATCCGGTCGCGGTTTCGGGAATGTCCTGGGCGGCGAAGTTCAGCTCGGCGCGCGGCTGCAGAACCAGGCGCTGGGTCAAGCGCCAGTCGATCGCCCCCTCCGCCCGACCCAGAACGTCGCCCTTGTTGGACAGGAACAGCGCGCCGCTGGCCTGCACCCAATAGGGTAGCAAGGTCTCGAAGCCGACCGTGGCGTAGGTGCGCGACTTGGGCTCGACGTCCTGGCGCACGCCGACCTGCAGATCGGTGTAGAGGCCCACCGCCCGGGAGTAGAGCGCCTGGACTTCGCCGGCTTCGACGCCGTGGCGGTCGCCCTCGCCCTCGGACTTGAGGACGAAGCGGTTCAGGTCTCCGCCGAACCAGGCCTCGCCATCCCAGTGGTAGCCGTCGGCGCCGGAGCCCGCCCGGTACTCCACCAGGTTGGCCATGACCTTCGAGAGCCGCGCGCCGCCGTGCTCCTCGCGTAGCAGGGCGCGGGCGCCGTCCATGGCGGCGGGGTCGTAGACCTTGTCGGCCARGTGGTCGGCGGGCGGTGGCGGCGCGGCCGTCTCGTGATCCGGAAGCGGCGGCGCGCCTTCGGGCGTCGGGCTCGGGGCGGCCATTCCTGGCATCGCACTCATGTCGTGTCCAGCATGCGGGTCGGCCTGGGCTGGCGCGGCGTCGGCTTTCGGCATCGCGCCCATGTCGTGGCCCGCGTGCGGGTCGGCGGTCGGTTTCGGGCTGGTCTGGGCGGGTTGGGCGCTCGGGGTCGGCGCGGCGTGGTGGCTGGCGTGCTGCGCCAAGGCCGGAGCCGCCCACAGGGTCGGCAGGAGAGCGATCAGGGAGACCTTCATCGCGCGCCCTCCGGGCTCGTGTCGCGCACGCTGAAGACCTGAAACATCCCCGCGTGCATGTGGTAGAGCATGTGGCAGTGGAAGGCCCAGTCGCCGCGCTCGGCGGTGAAGTCGAAGCTCACGCGCCCGCCGGGCAGCACGATCACCGTATGTTTGCGTGGCAGATAGCCCGCCGGCCCGAAGGTCAGCTCGAAGAAGTGGCCGTGCAGGTGGATCGGGTGGGCCATCATCGTGTCGTTGACCAGAGTGACCCGCACCCGCTCGCCGGTGCGGAAGGCGTAGGGCGGCGGCCGGTCGCTGAACTTGCGCCCGTCGAACCCCCACATGAACCGCTCCATGTTGCCGGTCAGGTGGATCTCCAGCGAGCGCTCGGGCGCGCGGGTGTCGGCGTTGGCCTCCAGCGCCACCAGGTCGCGATAGACCAGGACCCGGTGGCCGACGCTTTCGAGCCCCTGCCCCGGCTCGGCGGTGCGGTCCATCGGCATCGGGGCGATCATCTGCACGCCGGGGCCGAGCTTGACCTGCGGCGCGTTGTCGGGATTGCGCATGGACATGTCCATGCCGCCGGCCTCCATCTTGCCCATGACGTCGCTTCCGCGCGGGCGCGGCGCGGCCATGCCCGGTAGGGGCTTGGCCACCATGGCGCCATGGCCCATGGCCGCATGGTCCATGGCGGCCATCGCCCCATGATCCATGCCGCCCATGTCCATGCTCCCCATGTCCATCCCCATGTCGCGCATGGTCGTCAGGGGGCGTTCGCGGAGCGGTGGGACCTCGGCGCTCATGCCCGGGCGCGGCGCCAGGGTGGCGCGGCCAAGGCCTGAGCGGTCGACCGACTCCGAGACGATGGTGAAGGCCTTGTCCTGCGTCGGCTGGACGATGACGTCGTAGGTCTCGGCGTTGCCGATCTGGAACTCGTCGACCTCGACCGGGCGCACGGGCTGACCGTCGGCGGCGACCACGGTCATCCGCAGCCCCGGGATGCGGACGTTGAAGACCGACTGGGCCGCGGCGTTGATGAACCGCAGGCGCACCCGCTCGCCCGGCGAAAACAGCGCCGTCCAGTTGTCCTTCGGTCCATGGCCATTGACCAGGAAGGTATAGGCCGCCCCGGTGACGTCCGAGATGTCGGTCGGGTCCATCAGCATCTTGGCCCAGTCCAGGCGCTCGGCCAGGGTCTGGTCCCGGCCGGCGAGCAGGCCGGCGATCGTCTGGCGCTGGTCGTTGAAGACGCCGCTCTGCTGCTTGAGCTTCTTGAAGATCTGGTGCGGGTGCAGCCGACTGAAGTCCGACAGGACCACGACGTGCTCGCGGTCGAAGGCCACCGGATCCTGGCCGGCGGGATCGATAATGATCGGACCGTAGTGGCCCATCTGCTCCTGCAGTCCCGAATGGCTGTGGTACCAGTAGGTTCCCGACTGCCGGACCTGGAACTCGTAGACGAAGGTCTCGCCCGGCTTGATGCCCGGGAAGCTGACGCCGGGGACGCCGTCCATCTGGAACGGCACCAGCAGGCCGTGCCAGTGGATCGAGGTCTCCTCGTCCAGCGCATTGGTCACCGACAGGCGGACGTGCTGGCCTTCCTTCAGCCGGATCAGGGGGCCGGGGACCGTGCCGTTGATCGTCACGGCGTGCGCGGCCTGGCCGTCCACCGTGACCGGCGTGTGGCCGATGGTCAGCTTGATGTCGTCGCCGGAGAGCGCCGACGGCGCACGGCCCGGATCGTCGCCCTGGGCCGCCCACGCCCAACTGGGCAGCAGGCTCGTCAAGGTCGCCCCGCCACCGAGGATGGCCAAGGTTTGAAGAAAGCGGCGGCGGTCGAAAGCCGTACCGGGTCGATGCATGACAGCCCTTTTGGCGATGGCGCGCTGGCGAAAGACGGACGCGCGGCGMGATCTTAACGGACGCTACGCGGCCCGCCTTGATCTCCCTCACCGGCCGAGGCGAAATTCAGGGCTTGTCCATCCAGTCGGCCAGTCGCTTGCGCGCGCGATAGGCCCGCGTCTCGACCGTCTTGACGCTGAGCTTCAGCAGGTCAGCGGCAGCTTGCTGGGAATAGCCCTCCAGATAGGTCAGGATCAACGGCGCCTTCAGCTGGTCGGGCAAACGGGCGATAGCCGCCTTCAGGCCCGCCAGCTGCTCGGCGCGAAGGCTGGCGGCTTCGGGTCCCGGAGCGGGGTCGGCGTAGTCGGGCGCGCCGGGCGCGTCGATCGACCGCTCCCCCAGGATCAGCCGACGCACCAGCAACCGCCGCCCCCGGTCGCGGCATTTGTTGAGCACGATCGTCCGCATCCAGGCGCCGAAGGGCCGCGACGGATCATAGCGGCCAAGCGCCTTCCACGCGGCCACGAAGCTTTCCTGCACGACCTCGAGCGCCGCCTCGGGATCGCCGACATGACGTCGCGCGAAGGCGTGCAACGGGCCCTTGTGGCGGCGCATCAACCGGGTGAAGGCGCGCTCGTCGCCCAGCGCCGCCCGCCGGGCCAGCGCTCCGTCGTCATCCTCGTCCGTCCCGGAGGTCACGGCGCTTCGTTGGTGAGCGCCTCGCTGACGCGACGATCGAACTTGGCGGCCTGCTCGGGCGTCAGCACCTTGCGCATGGCCAGCACGTGCTGGACCGTCTCGAGCTGCAGCGCCCCCATGGCGGCATGGAAGCGCTCGACCGCGGCCTCGACCTCGGGCCCGTACTCATGGCGCGTCTGGATCGCCGCGGCGAGCTGGGCGTTGGCGGCCCGCAGCTCGGCTTCGCGGGCGCGGCGGCGGACGGCGAAATCCTGCTCCAGCCCGTCGATCTGGCGATCCTGATCCGGGGTCAGCTTCAGCTCGTGGTGGACCATCTCGTGCAGGGACGGCGCCGGGCGCTGGGATAGAAAACGACCCGATCCGAGCCATCCGCCGGCCACCCCGGCCAACAGCGCCAAGACCACGGTCAAGATAGCGCCGCGAGAAATTCTGGGCATCTCAGCGGCCGATCAGCAGGGTCGAAGGGGCCAAGTGGGCGTCGACCGAAAAGGCCGAGATTTCCACCGGCGCGCGCCCGCTGGCGTTGGCCGCCAGGCTGCCGCCGACGACGCCCAGGCCCAGGGCCGCAACCACCGAGGCCGCGCGCAAGGGGGCGAGCGCGATCGACGCGTGGCGATGCTCCCGCCAGACGTCGATCCGCGCCCAGACCTGGCCTTCCAGTCCTGGCAATTCCGCGTTCGGCTCTCGCCGCAACGCTTCGAAAAGATGGTCGAGCCTGTCGCTCATGGCCGTTCCCCTGACCTCTACGC
>NZ_JBFUJD010000067.1:0-31598 GCF_056401555.1 Caulobacter sp. P4_E5 | reverse complement strand
TCCAGCTTGCCCCCTCAGTCGCTCCGCGACAGCTCCCCCGCAATGCGGGGGAGCATCTGTTTGGCTGGCCTTGCCGCCAACCCTCTGCTATCCCCCACGCCATGAGTTCCGTTCGGAAGATTTCGCGAATTATCCGCCCGGCGTGACGCCGCCGGACGATCCTGCAGCGCGCGCCGGGTTCTCACGCCCTCTTCCGACCCCTTTCAAAGCCGGACCTTTTTCCATGGCCGACGACGCCACGACCGCCCGCGACTATCGCGAAACCGTCTTCCTGCCCGACACCCCGTTCCCGATGCGCGGCGGCCTGCCCAAGAAGGAGCCCGAGATCCTGGAGGGCTGGGCCGCGCTCTCCGACAAGGGCCTGTACGGCGCGATCCGCGCCAAGCGCCAGGCCGACGGCGCGCCGCTGTTCGTGCTGCACGACGGCCCGCCCTACGCCAACGGGGCCATCCACATCGGCCACGCCCTGAACAAGACGCTGAAGGACTTCGTGGTCCGCTCGCGCTTCGCTCTCGGCTACGACGTCGATTACGTGCCGGGCTGGGACTGCCACGGTCTGCCGATCGAGTGGAAGATCGAGGAAGAGTTCCGCGCCAAGGGTCGCCGCAAGGACGAGGTCCCGGCCGAGGAGTTCCGCACCCGCTGCCGCGAATACGCCGGCGGCTGGATCGAGGCCCAGAAGACCGAGTTCCAGCGCTTGGGTGTGCTGGGCGATTGGTGGAACCGCTACGCCACCATGGACTTCTCGTCCGAGGCCACGATCGTCGCCGAGTTCCACAAGTTCGCCGCCTCGGGCCAGCTCTATCGCGGCTCCAAGCCGGTGATGTGGAGCCCGGTCGAGCGCACGGCCCTGGCCGAGGCCGAGATCGAGTATCACGACCACGTCTCGCCGACGATCTGGGTCAAGTTCCCGGTCGTCGAGGGCTCGGACGCCGCCACCGGGGCCAGCGTGGTGATCTGGACCACCACGCCCTGGACCATCCCGGCCAACCGCGCGGTCTCGTACAATCCCGACGTCGCCTACGCGGCCTATGAGGTCGTGGCGCTTGAGGAGAACCTCGAGTTCGCGCCCTGGTCGGCGCCGGGCGACCGCCTGGTCATCGCCGAGAAGCTGGCCGACGACGTGATGAAGGCGGCCAAGGTCGCCAGCTTCAAGAAGCTGGAAAGCGTCGACTGCGAAGGCATGGTGCTGGCCCATCCGCTGGCCGCGCTGGACACTCACTACGGCTTCGCCGTGCCGATGCTGGCCGGCGACCACGTGACCGACGACGCGGGCACGGGCTTCGTCCACACCGCGCCCGGCCACGGCGCCGACGACTACAATGTCTGGCTGGCCCACGGTCATCGCGAGATCCCCGACACCGTCGATCCGGACGGGGCCTACTACCCGCACGTCCCGCTGTTCGGCGGCCTGAAGGTGCTGGAGACCGAAGGCAAGAAGGTCGGCAAGTTCGGTCCCGCCAACGGCGCGGTGATGGACAAGCTGATCGAGGCCGGCGCCCTGCTGGCCCGCGGCCGAGTCGAGCACAGCTATCCGCACAGCTGGCGCTCGAAGGCCCCGGTGATCTTCCGCAACACCCCGCAGTGGTTCATCCGCATGGACCATGCCGATGAGAGCGGCCAGACCCTGCGCGAGAAGGCCCTGAAAGCCATCGCCGACACCGCCTTCCACCCCGATGCCGGCCGCAACCGCATCGGCTCGATGGTCGAGGGCCGTCCCGACTGGCTGGTCAGCCGCCAGCGCGCCTGGGGCACGCCGCTGGCGATGTTCGTCGACAAGCACACCGGTCATCCGCTGATGGACCCGGAGGTCAACAGCCGCATCCTGGCCGCCATCCGCGAGGGCGGGGCCGACGCCTGGTTCAAGCGCCCCGACGCCGACTTCCTGGGCCATCACGACCCGGCCCTCTACGAGAAGGTCGGCGACATCCTCGACGTGTGGTTCGACTCGGGCTGCACCCACGCCTTCACGATCGAGGGCCGCAAGGACAGCCACTGGCCGGCCGACCTCTATCTGGAAGGCTCCGACCAGCACCGCGGCTGGTTCCAGTCGTCCCTGCTGGAAGGCTGCGGCACCCGCGGCCGCGCGCCCTACAAGGCGGTTCTCACCCACGGGTTCACCCAGGACGAGAACGGCGAGAAGATGTCCAAGTCCAAGGGCAACACCGTCGAGCCGCAGACCATCACCAAGGAAAGCGGCGCCGAGATCCTGCGGCTGTGGGCGGCGATGGTCGACTATTCCGAGGACCAGCGGATCGGCAAGACGATCCTGGCCACCACCACCGACGCCTATCGCAAGCTGCGCAACACCACGCGCTACCTGCTGGGCGCCCTGGCGGGCTTCACGGAAGAGGAGCGGGTCACCGACTACGCCGACTTCCCGCCGCTGGAAAAGTACATCCTGCATCGCCTGTGGGAGCTGGATCGCGACGTCCGCGCCGCTTACGAAAGCTATCGCTTCAGCGACGTGACCCGGCCGCTGATCGAGTTCTGCCAGGGGGATCTCTCGACCCTGTTCTTCGACATCCGCAAGGACAGCCTCTATTGCGACGCGCCCATGGCCCTGCGCCGCCGGGCCTATCGCACGGTGCTGGACTATGTGTTTGAGCGCCTGACCATCTGGCTGTCGCCGCTGACCAGCTTCACCATGGAAGAGGCGTGGCAGACGCGCTTCCCCGAGGCCGGCTCCAACAGCCTGCGGGTGATCCCGGAAACGCCGGCCGGGTGGGAAAACCCCGCCGAAGCCGCGCGCTGGGCCAAGGTCGAGACGGTGATGTCGGTGGTCACCGGCGCCCTGGAAGTCGAACGCCGCGAAAAGCGGATCGGCTCGGCTCTGGAGGCCAAACCGATCGTCTTTATTGCGAACAAAGATCTATTTAAAGCCTTCCAAGACTTCAGTCCTCAAGATGTTGCGGACATCTTCCGAACCAGCCAAGTACACGTCTCAGACTGGGTTAGTGAGACAGTATATACTGGGCCGGAGTTTGAGGACCGCAACGGCTTCAAAACCGACGTGCAGGACGTTTGGGTGTTCATTGGGAAACCCGAGGGCCAGAAATGCGCCCGCTCGTGGCGGATCCTGCCCGAGGTGGGAACCGACCCCCGCTATCCGGAGCTTAGCCTTCGCGACGCCGAAGCGGTGGCGTACTGGGACGCGACGCACTGAAACTTCCCTCTCCCATAGGGAGAGGGGTAGGGGTGAGGGGTTACGGGGCTCGACGGCGCGCCGGCACGCCGGCTACCGGTGTAACCCCTCACCTCCCACCGCTGCGCGGCGGGTCCCTCCTCTCCCTATGGGAGAGGTTCAAACGAAGAGCGGCCGACTAGAGTGACGACACCCTTGAACATCACCCGCCTCGGCTGGACCGCCTACGCCGTCGCCGCCGCCACGCTGGTCCTGGACCAGATCTCCAAGCTCTGGGTTCTGAGCCTGCTCGGCCGCGAGCAGGGCGGGTCCGTGCACGTGCTCGGCCCGCTGTACCTGACCATGGTCCATAACTACGGCATGAGCTTCGGCCTGCTGCGGGACAACGACTGGGGCCGCTGGCTGCTGATCGGCTTTTCGATCCTGGTGGTGATCGGCCTGGCCTTCTGGGCGCGTCGGTCGACCAAGCTGTTGCCCGCGTTGGGCATCGGCATGATCATCGGCGCGGCGATCGGCAACAACCTGATCGACCGGGTGATGTACGGCTATGTCGTCGACTTCATCGACGTCTCGCGCCTGAACTTCCCCTGGGTTTTCAACGTCGCCGACTCCGGAATCAACATCGGCGTGGCCCTGCTGCTGATCGACAGCTTCCTCTACGGCGAGAAGAAACTGGCCGAGCAGGCCGAGTAAATTGGGCCGAATGACGCCGCAATCGCGTGGGAGATTGGCGCCCGCGCGAGGATGTCGTATCGAGAGCGTCCGAAATTTGGGCCGGGGGTCGGCCTGCTGGAGCATGGTTTGATGAGTTTCAATCGGGTCGCGACCGTGAGCGCCCTGACCGTCGTGGCCGCGATCGGCCTGGCTGGCTGCACCTCGACCCAGAAGGCTCTGGGGATGAGCAAGGTGGTCCCTGACGAATTCCGCGTCGTGAGCAAGGCCCCGCTGGCCGTGCCGCCGGACTACGCCCTGCGCCCGCCGGCGCCCGGCGAGCCGCGCCCGCAGGAGCTACAACCCGAAAGCGCGGCTCGCGCCGCCCTGATCGGCCAGAGCAACGCCGCCGGCCGTTCGGAAGGCGAAAAGCTGCTGGTCTCGCGCGCCGGGTCCGACAAGGCCGATCCGCTGATCCGCTTTGTCGTCGATGACGAGAACGGCGACCTGGCCCACAAGGACGAGAGCTTCGCCAGCAAGGTGATGTTCTGGAAGAAGGGTCAGCCCAAGGCCGCCAACGTCGCCACCGCCGCCGAATCCGGCGCCAACGCCCCGGTGGAGGTCGACGCCGCCGCCGAGGAGGCTCGCCTGAAGAAGCTGGTCGGCTCGGGCGGCGTGGTCATCAGCCGCGAAAAGAAGACCGGCATCAAGCTGCCGGGCCTCTAGGCCGCGACGACCTACAGAATCAGACGGCCCGGAACCTCGCGGTTCCGGGCCGTTTTCGTTTCAGGGGCGGCCCCTCGGAATGCCCGCGTCGCACGCGAAATCCCTCTCTCTATGAGAGAGGGAGGGGCCCGCCGCCGCGGGCGGCGGGAGGGTGAGAGGTTTCACCCTCACCGGAAAGTCCCGTCAGTTCGTTCCCAGAGTCTCCGACCTCCCCGGCGAAGGCCGGGGCCCAGATCGAACCCGCCAACGACGTCGATCTGATCGAGGCTCAAGGCGCGTCAGCCCCAAACTCTCCAGATGAATCTAGGCCCCGACCTTCGCCGGGGAGGTCGGAGGAAGGGGAGCTTCATTCGGCGAGACCGTAACCACTCACCCTCCCATGCTGCGCATGGGCCCCTCCCTCTCTCTCAGAGAGAGGGATTTTGACGACCCCTTACCCGTCTCCCGGCGTGCGCACCGTGATCCCTCGCGCCCGCAGCTTGTCCAGCACGCCGCTCTCGGCCACCAGGCCGCGCATCGGGAAGACGGCGATCGCGTGGCCGGGGGTCTTGAGCAGGTCGGCCAGGACCTCGACCTCGTCGTCGACCGACTGGCGCTTGACGTCGGCCACGCCGGGCAGCAGCAGCTCGCAACGCTCGGCGCTGCGGGGGCCGGCCAGGGCCGCCTTCACCCGGCCCTGAGCCCAGGCTTCCGCCGCCAGGCGGGGCGCGCCGGGACCGGCCTCGACCGTGTCGAGCGTCTCGGCCAGGCACACCAGGCCGGCCTCGTCGGTGTGCTCGCGGACCAGGGCCTTGATCATCGGCATGGCCTTGTGGACCTGGGCCGGCCGGGACTTGGCCTTGTGCTTGCGCGCCAGGGCCTTGATCGTCTTCTCCGGCTCCATGCCTTGGAGTTCGGCCTTGTGATCGGCCTTGCCGCCCAGCTGCAGGGCGATGATCAGCGGCTTCCAGTCCTTCCAACCATCGGGATCCTTGGGATCCGCCGCCGCCCAGGCGCGCCGCAAGCGGGCCGCCAGGGCCGGCGAGCGTCTGGCCCAGGCGTCGTCGCCCTTCAGCCGCTTGCGCAGCTTCAGCAGGCCGGGAATGTCGGTCAGCCCCGCGCGCCACTCGGTCGGCGTGATCACCGCGAAGGCACCGTCCAGCCGGTGCTCCAGCACCGACTTGTCCCACGCCATGCCCTTGGGCAGGGCGTTTGGCGTGCCGAGCACGTAGATCGTGGTGTCGGCGTCGGTGACGCGCCACCAGGCCGGGCCGGGCAGCTTGGCGCTGACCACCAGGGCCTCGACCACATTGGCCTGCGGATCGTCGATGACCTGGGCGCGCGCGCCGCCAGCCATGACGGCGGCGGCGGCCAGGGCCAGGCCGGCCAGTTTCAAATGCATGGTGTTCCCCGATGTCGCCAGACCTTGACGCGTCGCTGCGGCGAAAGCTTGGCCTTATTCGGGCGCTGTCACGGTGAAGCCCTTGGCGCGCAGGCGGTCCAGCACGCCGTTCTCGGTCAGCAGCGAGCGCAGCTCGATGATGGCCACGGCCTTGCCGGGCTTCTTCAAGGCCGAGGTGATCGCGCCGACGGCGTCGTCCTGGCCGTCCTGGAACTGGCGGGCGATCCAGGGCGTGGAGGCCAGGCACCGCTGATAGCCGCGCTCGGCCGAGACGACCTCGCGCACCTGCCCCTCGGCCCATTGCTCAGCAGTTTCGCGGACGCTGGCCAGGCCGTTCTCGGCCTGCTTGAGGCCGGCGTCCAGGCACAGTTCCTGCAACGGCTGGGGGGCCTCGGCCAGCGACTTGACCATGCCGATCAGGTCGTAGTCGTCCAGCTTCTTGACGCGCGGCGGGGTGGCGACATCCTTGCTCTTGGCGAGGTCGCGGATGCGGTCGGTAAACTGGCCGACGGTGATCGAGACGCCGTCGCCGCCCCGGTCGTTGGCCACGACGAAGCCCGCCAGCGCCGGTTTGAACTTGTCGAATTCGTCCGCCGGTTTGCCCCGGGCCTTCAACTGCTTCTCCAGTCGCGCGCGCAGCTCGGGCGGCAGGGTCTCGCGCATCGGCTGGCCCGTCATGAACTGCTTGCCGCGCCCGGGGATCAGGCCCAGCAGGCTCAGGATCCGCACCTCGGGCTGCTGGCCGATGATCAGCACATTGGCCCCGTTCAGCCGGCGACGCAGCACCGAGTCGTCGAAATCCAGCTTGTCCGGCGCGAAGGCCGGCATGCCCATCACATAGACCGTGGTGTCGCCGTCGGTGACCTTCCACCAGGCCGGGCCCGGCAGGCGGGCGTTGACGATCAGCTCCTCGACCAGATTGGCCTGGCTGTCGACCGGCGTCAGGTCCACGGGTTTGGTCTGGTGGATCGAGACCTCGTTTTTCGCCTGGGCCAGGGCCGAGCCCCCACAAAACAACGAAAGCGCCAGGCCGGCGGCGGCGAAACGGGTCAGGATCACTATGTGTCTTCCTCGAACGGCGGCGGAATCGATCTAGAATGATCGGTCTCCCCTCGTTGGCCGATCGCGGTTCGCTCGGCAACTTAAGGAGTTGCAATGCTTGGCCTCGTCTCCTTCCGGGGACGGGCCAGCCTGCCTTGTGAAAGTCCGCCGATGCCCATCCGTCGCCTGCCGCCCGAGACCGTCAACCGCATCGCCGCTGGCGAGGTGGTCGAACGCCCGGCCAGCGCCATCAAGGAACTGGTCGACAACGCCATCGACGCCGGCGCGACGCGGATCGAGGTCGAGGCGCACGGCGGCGGCCTGACCCGTATTCTGGTGGCCGACGACGGCATGGGGCTTTCCGCCGAAGAATTGCCGGTGGCCATCGAGCGCCACGCCACCTCCAAGCTGGCCCCGGACGAAGACGGCCTCTGGGACCTGCTGCGCATCCACACCATGGGCTTCCGGGGCGAGGCCTTGCCGTCGATCGGCTCGGTGGCGCGGCTGACCATCAGTTCGCGGGCCAAGGGCGCCAGCGACGCCCATTCGATCCTGGTCGAGGGCGGCCAGGTCGGCGACGTCGCCCCCGCCGCCTTCCCCGGCCCGCACGGGGCGCGGATCGAGGTCCGCGACCTGTTCTACGCCACCCCCGCGCGCCTGAAGTTCATGAAGTCCGAGCGGGCCGAAGCCCTGGCGATCACCGAGGAGATCAAGCGCCAGGCCATGGCCAACGAAAGCGTCGGCTTCTCGCTGGACATCGACGGCCGCCGGGTCCTGCGCCTGCCGCCGGAGCATCCGGGTCCCCAGGGTCGCCTCGCCCGCCTTTCGGCCGTGCTGGGCCGCGACTTCCAGGACAACGCCATCGAGATCGACCAGACCCGCGACGGCGTGCGGCTGTCGGGCTTCGCCGGCCTGCCGACCTACAACCGTGGCAACGCCGCCCACCAGTATCTATTCGTCAACGGCCGGCCGGTGCGGGACCGCCTGCTGCAAGGGGCCCTACGCGCGGCCTATGCCGACTTTCTCGCGCGCGACCGTCACCCGACGGCGGCCCTCTACGTCACGCTCGACACCGCCGAGGTCGACGTCAACGTCCATCCGGCCAAGGCCGAGGTGCGGTTCCGCGATCCGGCCCTGGTGCGCGGCCTGATCGTCGGGGCCCTGCGTCACGCCCTGGCCGGCGCCGGCCACCGCGCCTCGACCACCGTCGCCGCCCAGGCCCTGGACAGCATCCGCGCCCAACAGAGCCCGTTCCCGGGGTATCAGCCCAATACCTTCCAAGGGGGCCCGTCACCCGCCGGCTTCTCGGCCTGGCGCGAGGGCGGCTGGACGCCGCCGACCCAGAGGGCGATGGACCTTCCGGGCTTGAACGAAGTGTCCGCTCGCGTTGAACCCAGCTTTGGGGGCGAGCTGGCCGAGGTGGTGCGCGAGGCCTATGCGAACGTGGCGTTCGAGGATCGTCCGACGGCGGACTATCCCTCGGCAAACGCGCCGTTCGACCCGGTCGACTTCCCGCTGGGCGCGGCTCGGGCCCAGGTGCACGAGACCTACATCGTCGCCCAGACCCGCGACGGCATGGTCATCGTCGACCAGCACGCCGCCCACGAGCGCCTGGTCTATGAGCGCATGAAGGGCGAGATGGCCGGCGGCGGCGTGTCCCGCCAGACCCTGCTGCTGCCCGAGGTGGTCGATCTGGACCCCGCCGAGGCCGAGCGTGTTGTCGCTCGCGCCGACGAGCTGGCGTCGCTGGGCCTGGTCATCGAGAGCTTCGGTCCCGGCGCGGTGCTGGTGCGCGAGACCCCGGCCCTGCTGGGCAAGACCGACGCCGCCGCCCTGGTCCGCGACATCGCCGACGACCTGGCCGAGAACGGCCAGGCCCTGGCCCTGAAGGAGCGGCTGGAGGAGGTCTGCTCGACCATGGCCTGCCACGGCAGCGTCCGCGCCGGCCGCCGCCTGAACGGCGCCGAGATGAACGCCCTGCTCCGCGAGATGGAGGCCACGCCCCATTCGGGCCAGTGCAACCACGGCCGGCCGACCTATGTCGAACTGAAGCTGGCCGATATCGAGAAGCTGTTCGGGCGGCGGTAGGCAACCGATCGCGCCGGCGAGGCGTTCGGTCGCGAAGCCTGGAGGTCTCGCCATGGAAATCCACCGCGGTCGCCTGATCGACCACATCCAGCTTCGCGCCCGCGATCTGGAGACGACCAAGCGCTTCTACCGCGCCGTACTGGCGGTGCTGGACGTCCCGGTCAACGAGGACGACACCCACCTGGACGCCGACGAGATCTGGATCGACGCCGGCGAACCGGCCACCCACATCCACCTGGCGTTCCAGGCCAAGGACCAGGAGACGGTGAAGCGGTTCCATGAAGCGGGCCTCGCCGCTGGCGGCGGCGACAACGGCGGGCCGGGCGAGCGGCCCTATCATCCGGGCTATTACGCCGCGTTCCTGTGGGATCCGGACGGCAACAATATCGAGGCCGTCTATCACGGGCCCAGCCAGCGCTCGGCCGACAGCGTGGTCTTCAGTTTCGAGATGCCGAAGGGCTAGGCCGCGCCCTCTAGGCCGCGCTTTGCGCCAGGGCCAGCGGCGCGCCCTCGGCGGTGGCGACCGGCTTGTCCATCAGGTCGGTCACGGCGGGGCCCTGGACGCGGGCGATGCCGCCGGCCCGGCAGGCCTCCAGCTCGACGGCCGAGCTCACATTGGCGATGGCCTGGGCGACACCCTTGGCGGTGTAGCCCGACTTGCGCTCGACGAACTTCAGGATCTGCTTCAGGCGGTCGTGCTCGGTCTCGCCGCTGAGGACGAGGGTAATGGTGTCGACCAGCTCGGGCGGCATTCCCTGGATCGGGAAGGTCGGGTCGGCGACCTGCACGTCCATCCGGGCGAAGCTGCCCTTCAGGAAGGCGCGCATCTGCTGCAACATGCCGATCGAGGCCTCGCGCGGCGTGCAGTAGATGGTGGCCGTCAGGCGGGGCTGATGGTCCAGCGGATAGCGCGACAGCCGGCTCTTATAGGCGTCCTGCGACGACGGGGTGGTCAGATTCCAGAAGCCGAACGGCACCTGGATCTCGCCGAACGGCGCGAGCTTCAGCGCCGCCTGCACGTCGGTCAGGGCGATCAGGTCGCGCTTCAGCAGCTTGGCGTCATCCTCGGGCGGCGGCCCGATCAGGTCGGCGCGCATGCCCATCTTCGAGCCGATGAAGGCGCCTTCGGCCAGATCGTAGATCCCCCACCAGCCGGTCTCGGGCGGCGGCGGCGGGGCCTCGACCTTGGCCTGGGGCTTGATGATCGGCGGACCGGGCTTCGGATCGGACTTGGCGTGGGCGATGATCGGCGGCGCTTCGGGGGCCGGAGCGGCCGGCTTCGGCGCCGGCGCGGCGATCGGGGCGACGGAAACGGGCGCGGCGGGCTTGGCTTCGGGCTGGACCGCCATCGGCGCGGGCTGGACAGCGCTGGGCGCGGCGGCCTTGGCCTTCTCGGCGGCGTAGACCGCGGCCTCCTCGCGGGTGGCGGGCATCGGCTCGACCGAGTCGGCGGTGATCACGTGGATCCGGCCGGGCTCTCCGGCATAGCCCTCGCCCGCCATCAGGCCGGCCAGTTCCTTCTGTGACAGCGCCGCGAAGTTCAGCACCGCCGACTCGTCGCCTTCGAAGGTCATCAGGGCGATCTGGCCGATGGGACGGCCCGGGAACAGCACCTTCTCCAGCTCGGCCGCCAGGCCTTGCACCTCGGTCGGATCCAGGTGCTCGACATTGTGGTCGGCCAGGACGAAGGCCAGGGGCGCGACGGCCCCGCACTTGCGCGGCGCGCGCCAGCGGGCCTTCAGGAACGCATCCGCGACTCCCTGCGCCTTGTGCTTGGGAATATCTCCCGGCCGGCTCTCGCCGTCGGCGGTGAACAGGATGCGCAAGCAGGCGATGGCCGTCATGGGACCCGAACCTAGGGCCTCAAGATTGGCGAAGTCTTACAACCGAGAGGATAACGCCGTTATTTTCAGAGCTGACGGGCGTTTCTCGGGCTCGGAGACTGCGACATTTTCGCCCAGCGCTAGACGAAGGTTTCGCTGAGCCGGAACTCCAGCCGTTCGCGGATCGCCGGCCAGTCGTAATCGGTGATCGAGAACACCGCGGTGTCGCGCACGTGGCCGGTCCAGGTGACCTTGTGGCTGCGCAGGACGCCTTCCTTGCTGGCGCCCAGCTTCTGGACCGCGGCCTGACTGCGGGCGTTGCGGACGTCGACATTGAACTCGACGCGAATGGCCCCGGCCGCGAAGGCGTGGGCCAGCATCAGGCGCTTGCTTTCCGGATTGACCGGACCCGAGCGCGCCTCGGGGTTCAGGAAGGTCGAGCCGATCTCCAGCCCGCCGTGCAGGCGGCGGATGTTGAGATAGCTGGAGGTGCCCAGCACCTGGCCGTCCGCCAGGCGGCGAATGGCGAAGCCGACCCGCTCGCCCCGGTCGGTCTCGCCCTGCAGCGCGCCCCAGAAGTCCTCGAAGCCCTCGCCGCAGCCATTGACCGACATGATCTCCCAGCTGGCGGGATCGCAGTCGATGGCGGCCTTCAGTTCGTCGCGATGGTCGACTGTGATCGGTTCGAGCCGGACGTAGCGGCCCTGCAGGATGTCGGCGGTCAGGTTCAGCATGGCGGTGTTTTCCGTCAGGACGAGCGGCCTGACAACCCGGTTCCGTGGCCGCTTCGGCATGAGGAGCGCTTGCCCCGCGCGTCAGGGCGGTCTACAACCACTTCAAACAACTGTTTGACACAGCGAGAAGCGGGTAGAGGGAACGCCATGGACTTCGACATCTCCCCCAAGCAACGCGCCTTCATGGATCGCGTCGTCGCGTTCATGGACGAGCACGTCTATCCGGCGATCCCGGCCTACGAGGCCGAGATGAACGTCCTGGGCGCCGAGCGCTGGAAGGTGGTCCAGGTCGTCGAGGAGCTGAAGAAGAAGGCCAAGGCCGCCGGCCTGTGGAACTTCTTCATGCCGCCGCACAGCGGCCAGACCCATGTCGACGACACCTTCGAGTTCGAAGGCGAACAGCTGACCAACCTCGAATACAGCCTGATCGCCGAGCAGATGGGTAAGGTCGGCTTCGGTTCGGAGGTCTTCAACTGCTCCGCGCCCGACACCGGCAACATGGAAGTGCTGATGCGCTACGGCACGCTGGCGCAGAAGGAGCGCTGGCTGCGCCCGCTGATGAACGGCGAGATCCGCTCGGCCTTCCTGATGACCGAGCCGGCGGTGGCCAGCTCGGACGCCACCAACATCGAGACCAGCATCGAGCGCGACGGCGACGACTATGTGATCAACGGCCGCAAGTGGTGGTCGTCGGGCGTCGGCGATCCGCGCTGCAAGGTCGCGATCGTGATGGGCAAGACCGACCCGACCGCCTCGACCCACAGCCAGCAAAGCCAGATCCTGGTGCCGCTGGACGCGCCGGGCATCGAGATCGTCCGCATGCTGCCGGTGTTCGGCTATGACGACGCGCCGCACGGCCACGCCGAGGTCATCCTCAAGGACGTCCGCGTGCCGATCGAGGATGGTCTGCTGCTGGGCGAGGGCCGCGGCTTCGAGATCGCCCAGGGCCGTCTGGGCCCCGGCCGCATCCACCACTGCATGCGCACGATCGGCGCGGCCGAGGTGGCGCTGGAGAAGATGGTCAAGCGGCTGATGACCCGGAAGGCGTTCGGCAAGTACATCTCCGACCACTCGGTCTGGGAGCAGCGCATCGCCGAGGCCCGCATCGACATCGAAATGTGCCGGCTGCTGTGCCTGAAGGCCGCCGACATGATGGACAAGGCCGGCAACAAGTCGGCCCGCCTGGAGATCGCCATGATCAAGGTCGCGGCCCCGCGCCTGGCGCTGAAGATCATCGACGACGCCATCCAGGCCCACGGCGGCGGCGGCGTGACCAGCGACTTTGGCCTGGCCAAGGCCTATGCCGGCATCCGCACCCTGCGCCTGGCCGACGGCCCGGACGAGGTCCACTGCCGCACCATCGCCCGCGCGGAGATGTCGAAGTACGGGGATCTGGCCTACAAGCAGAAGGCCGAGCGGGAAGCCGCGCAACAGGTGCCGGGGATTCGCTAAACCTTCGCTGACTTGCCCCCTCCGGGCCTGCGGCCCTCCTCCCCCGGAGGGGGAAGAAGCCGCCGCGATCCTTCTTCCCCCTCCGGGGGAGGAGCGCGAAGCGCGGAGGGGGCAAGCAGCGCCAATCGCCGCAAATTCCGGGCGGACACGCTCCCCGCCCCCGGCGATGATCGCCGCCATGAGTCGTCCCGACCGCCTGATCCTGGACCGCGCGCCCTCGCCGATCGGCGAGTTGCTGATCGTCACCGACGAGCACGGCGCCCTGCGCGCCCTGGACTTCCATGACCACGAACACCGGTTGGATCGCCTGCTGCGGACCCATTACCGCACGCTACGGCCGGAGCCGGGCCCGGCGCCCGCCACGATCCGCGAGGCCATGGCGGCCTATTTCGCCGGCGAGTTCGACGCTCTGCGCCGTATTTCCTGGGCGACCAATGGCACGGCCTTCCAGCACGCGGTGTGGACGGCGCTGACGGAAATCCCGGCCGGGGAGACGATCACCTATTCCGAACTGGCCCGCCGCGCCGGCCGCCCCGTCGCCGTCCGCGCCGCCGGCCACGCCAACGGCTCCAATCCCCTGAGCATCGTCGCGCCCTGCCACCGGGTGATCGGCATGGACGGCTCGCTGACCGGCTATGGCGGCGGTATCGAACGCAAGCGCTGGCTGCTAGCCCACGAAGGCGTTCGGCCTCTCTAGGCCAGGCCCACGCCGCGCAGCACCACCTTGCCGACCTGGAAGAACGGCAAGCTCAAGGTAATGCCGATCAGGGCGTTGAAGATCATCGCGCCGCTGTTGTAGCGGCCGGCCTGGTTGTCCAGGGCCGCCGACAGCGCCCGGCCCGCCGCCGCGCCCAGCCAGGCGACCGCCAAGGCGAGGGCCATGGCCGCCCCGATCCGCGGCTGATAGCCGAGATACAGCGCCGCTACCCCGTGCGAGGCGATCAGCACTCCGCCCAGGGCGCGCCCCTCGGCGAACAGCGGCGGCTTGGGGGTGTCCTCGTCAGCCAAACCCGCCAGGCCCAGCATGGTCTGCGGCCGCGCCAGGATCATGCCGCCCAGCGTCCCGCCGATCACGCAGGCCAGGACCGCCAGGAACAGCGACAGGACATAACTCGACATGCGTCAGAGGCTCCGCTTGTGGACCAGCTCTATTCCGGCGCCCGGCAGACGGCCTCGACGTTGAAGCCGTCCGGGTCCAGCACGAACGCGCCGTAATAGTCTTTATCGTAATGTGGGCGAAGTCCGGGCGCGCCATTGTCGTGACCACCGGCCTTCAGCGCCGCCTCGTAGAACGCATCGACCTGGGCGCGGGTCGTCGCGGCGAAGGCGACATGCAGCTTGCCCTGGGTCGCGTTCCGGTCGGAGATCCAGAACATCGGCCGCTTGGCCCCATAGCCGACGGCGTTGGCGCCGCCGGTGAATTCCTTGGGCACGACATAGAGTTGACGGATCCCGAGCGGCGCCAGGGCGGCGTCATAAAAGGCCGCCGAACGCTGGAAGTCGGCCACTCCGAACCCCACATGATCGAACATCAAACGCTCCCGCCGAAAAAAGTTCGTCAGCGACGTCCTTGACTCCCATGAGGCCGCTGCCTAACTCACGCTCGGCGTTGGCACTCAAGGGGGGCGACTGCTAACAGCGCCGCTCCCTCGCTGACGAAGCCCTTACACAAACCGTTCCGACGGAGAACAACAATGAAATTTCGTCCCCTGGGCGACCGCGTCCTCGTGAAGCGTGTCGAAGAAGAAACCAAGACCAAGGGCGGGATCATCATCCCCGACACCGCCAAGGAAAAGCCGCAGGAAGGCGAAGTCGTCGCCGTTGGCCCCGGCGCGCGCAACGACAAGGGCGACATCGTCGCCCTGGACGTGAAGGCCGGTGACCGCATCCTGTTCGGCAAGTGGTCGGGCACGGAAGTGAAGGTCGATGGTCAAGACCTGCTGATCATGAAGGAAAGCGACGTCCTGGGCGTGGTCGAGGCCTAAGCCTCCCCCGTTCCCACTCGCTTTCGAACCCAAGTTTCTCTTTTAGAAGGGCTCTAACATGGCCGCTAAAGACGTCTATTTCTCCTCCGACGCGCGCGACAAGATGCTGCGCGGCGTCAACATCCTCGCCAACGCGGTGAAGGTGACCCTGGGTCCCAAGGGCCGCAACGTCGTCATCGAAAAGTCGTTCGGCGCCCCGCGCTCGACCAAGGACGGCGTCTCGGTCGCCAAGGAAATCGAACTGGCTGACCGCTTCGAGAACCTCGGCGCGCAGATGATCCGCGAAGTCGCCAGCAAGACCAACGACAAGGCCGGCGACGGCACCACCACCGCCACGGTGCTGGCCCAGGCCATCGTCCAGGAAGGCCTCAAGTCGGTCGCCGCCGGCATGAACCCGATGGATCTGAAGCGCGGCATCGACAAGGCCGTCGCCATCGTCGTCGCCGACATCAAGGCGTCGTCGAAGAAGGTCACGACCAACAACGAGATCGCCCAGGTCGGCACCATCTCGGCCAACGGCGACAAGGACGTTGGCGAGATGATCGCCAAGGCCATGGACAAGGTCGGCAACGAAGGCGTCATCACCGTCGAGGAAGCCAAGACCGCCGAGACCGAACTCGACGTCGTCGAAGGCATGCAGTTCGACCGCGGCTACCTGTCGCCGTACTTCATCACCAACGCCGACAAGATGGAAGTTCAGCTCGAAGAGCCGCTCATCCTGCTGTTCGAAAAGAAGCTGTCGTCGCTGCAGCCGCTGCTGCCGGTGCTGGAAGCCGTCGTGCAGTCGGGCCGTCCGCTGGTGATCATCGCCGAGGACGTCGAGGGCGAAGCCCTGGCCACGCTGGTCGTCAACAAGCTGCGTGGCGGCCTGCGCGTCGCCGCCGTCAAGGCTCCGGGCTTCGGCGATCGCCGCAAGGCCATGCTGGAAGACCTGGCCATCCTGACCGGCGCTCAAGTCGTGTCGGAAGACCTGGGCATCAAGCTCGAAAACGTGTCGCTCGACATGCTGGGCCGCGCCAAGAAGGTCTCGATCACCAAGGACGACACCACGATCGTGGACGGCATCGGTGAGAAGGACGCGATCGAAGCCCGTATCGCCCAGATCAAGCGCCAGATCGAAGACACCACGTCGGACTACGACAAGGAAAAGCTGCAAGAGCGCCTGGCCAAGCTGGCCGGCGGCGTTGCCGTCATCCGCGTCGGCGGCTCGACCGAAGTCGAAGTGAAGGAAAAGAAGGACCGCGTCGACGACGCCCTGAACGCGACCCGCGCGGCCGTGGAAGAAGGCATCGTTCCCGGCGGCGGCGTGGCTCTGCTGAAGGCCTCCAAGGCCCTGGCCAGCCTGGTCGGCGACAATGACGACCAGACGGCCGGCATCGCCATCGTCCGTCGCGCCCTGCAGGCCCCGATCCGTCAGATCGCCGAAAATGCCGGCGTCGAAGGCTCGATCGTGGTCGGCAAGATCCTGGAAAGCGACTCGGCCACCTTCGGCTTCAACGCCCAGACCGAACAGTATGTCGACCTGATCGTCGACGGCGTCATCGACCCGGCCAAGGTCGTCCGCACCGCTCTGCAGGACGCCGCCTCGGTGGCCGGCCTGCTGATCACCACGGAAGCCGCCATCGTCGAAGCCCCGAAGAAGAACGCCGGTGGCGCTCCGGGCGGCGGCATGCCGGGCGGCATGGGCGACATGGACTTCTAGGAAGTCCATAAAGTCGCCCATCCTTCAAAGGGATCGGGATCGGCACGCCGATCCCGAGCGGCGACATGGACTTCTAATTTAAGAAGCCTACGTCAGCTCAACACTGAAACGGACGAGGGCGGAGCCGAAAGGCTCCGCCCTTTTTCGTGCCCGAGCCACCGACCTACCCCACCTGCTCGAAGCGCCATTTCTGGTTGCCGCCGCCGTTCCACGGGAAGCAGATGATGTAGTTGCCGTCGTACATCAGCTCCTCGCGGACATCGACGACCTTGCTCTTGTCGTGATTGTTCAGCGCGAACCACGGGCTGGGGTTCAGGTCGTCGATCGTGAACAGCGTGATCGGCTGGTTCGACCCGCTGATGAAGGACGGCTCGGCCGTCAGCCGCAGGGCGTCGCCCTTGGAGCCCCAGGCCAGGTAGAGGTTCGGGTCCTCGCCCCAGCGCAGCTGAAACTGGGTGTCGTTCTGATAGTAGACCGACCACATGGTGGTCTTGTCGTTGAGCCGCTTGCGGGATCGCAGCACCGTCGGCCCGTATCCGTTCTGGATCTCGTCGGCGTGGCCCATGATCCATTCGCCCTCGGGCGAGAGATAGGCATGCAGCTGGATCAGCCCGTCGTGCGGCAATCTCGTCATCATAGCCTCCCTAGGCGATTGTTTTCGCGAGGAAAGGCTGTGCCGCTGGCGGGGGCGCGACTGTGCGGAAACTCACGCCGTCGCTATTTCAGATGACGTCGTTCTCAAGTTCCCGTGACGACCGAAACCGGCGCGCATCCAAGTCGCCGGATCGGCGTTAACCCCCGGTCAAGTTTCAGGGCATGGAGGCGGTTATGTCGTTCGTGCGTATCCTTCCCACCCACCGTCGGCGGCGCTCGTCGCGGAGCACGGTGGTCCTTCTGGTGCTGTCGGGCTGGCTAGTGCTGGGCCTGATCAGCCAGGCGGCGTTCCAGCTGATCGGCTGACCTTCGCCCTTTCGGCCAGCGGCGATGGGCGCTACACGCGACTGATGTATCGCCAGCGCCCCGACGCCGATCTGATCGTTCAAGGCTGGGTCATCGGCGTGATGGTCGAGGTTCCGGGCGAGCGTATGCCCGTCCGCCACTACTTCGCCGTCGGCAAGGCCGATCGGGCCCAGGCCGAGTGGGCGGCCGTGGACCTGGCGATGAACGCCGGCTCGGTGGCCTCCAGCCCCGTGGGCGGAGCGGAGCCGGTCGAGGCGCTGCGCGAGATCGTCGCCTATCGCATGCGCGAACTGGGCTTGAAGTCCGGCGAGGCGCGGGCTCTCGGTGACAAGAGCCCGCGTCGCTGGCTGTCGCTTTGACCTAGTGGTGTTTGCCGCCGCCGCCGCAACCGCCGCAGCCGCCGCCACCCGAATAGCCGCCGCCGACATGGACCGCGCTGGACGCAGAAGCCGAGGCTGACGCCGCGCTCGACGCCGAACCGCTGGCATGGCCGCCGGCCCAGCCGCCGCCGCCGATCAGGCCGACGCCGCCATAGCCGCCGCCACGCCCGCCGGACGCGCGGCCGACATAGCCCATCGGCAGCGGGGGCGGAGCGACATAGCCCCAGGCGCTGGCCGGTTCGGCATGGGGGTTCCAGCCGCCGCCAACGCCATAGCGCGAGCCGGATGAGTACCCCGAGGCGCCGTAGTAGGAACTCTCGCTGCTCTCCTCGTAGCGCGAGCTCTCGGACTCGTAGCTTTCCTCATAGGACTCGACCGCCGCGCCACCGCGATAGTCGCGATAGCCGCGACGCGGGCCGCAGTCGCAGTCGCGAACCAGCGGCGCGCGATCCACGCGGACCGTGCGGTCGATATAGACGGGCCGCTCGACGATCCGCTCGACCGGCACCTCGACACGCTTCTCGATGATGCGGTCGACGGGACGATTGACATAGACCCGCTTCTCCACGATCCGATCGACCGGCACCTCGATGCGCTTTTCGACGATCCGATCGACAGGGCGGTCGACATAGACCCGCTTCTCGACGATGCGGTCCACCGGGACCTCGACCAGCTTTTCGACCGGCACCTCGATGCGCTTCTCGACGACCACAGGACGCTCGACGATGACGGGCCTCTCCACGATCTTCTCGACGGTCACCGGATGGTCGACATAGACCGGCACGCGCTTTTCGACGACGACCGGGCGGTCGACATAGACGACCTTCACCCGCGGCTTGGGTCGTTTCGAAACATGGGCCGGGGCGTGCGCGCGGACGGGCGCGCCCGGGAAGCCGTCGGCCAGCACGGGCGAAACCAGCGCCCCGCCCGCGAAAGCCGCCGTGGCGCCGGCGATCAGAAGAATCCTGAGGTTCATCACCCACCTCGATACAAAGCTTTGCCGTCCCAGGGCGGGACAGCTCGAGGTTGTCCTCGCAACCCGTGGGCCAAAACCGTCCGGTCCCTCTTGGCGATCGCCGTTCTTTTGGCCATGCTCCGCGCCAAACAAGCGTTCGGACGCATCGGGGAGACGAAGATGGCGAAGCTTCTTACTGGCAAGGCCTTGGCCGCCTTGGGCCTGACCGCGGGCCTGGCGCTGACGACCGTGGCCCGCGCCCAGGCGCCCGCCGCCCCGGCCGCGCCTAACGACTACGGCAAGACCGAGAACTGGCTATGCCTGCCGGGTCGCCAGGACGCCTGCGCGGTCGACCAGACCACGACCATCGTCCAGGCCGACGGCAAGACCGCGACCGAGGCCTTCGAGCCCGCCGCCAACGCCGCCTACGACTGCTTCTATATCTATCCGACCGTCTCGACCGATCCGGGCGGCAACAGCGACATGGTGATCGACGACGCCGAGCGGCGGGTGGTCGAGCAGCAGCTAGCCCGGTTCGGGTCTAGGTGCCGCGTCTTCGCGCCAATGTACCGTCAGGTGACCCTGGCGGCGCTGCGCGCGGTGATGATGGGCCGTCCCTCTCCGGGCGACGGCGCCCTGGCCTATGGCGACGTGCGCGACGCCTGGAACTGGTACCTGACCCACGAGAACAAAGGGCCCAATGGCAAGAGCAGGGGCGTGGTCCTGATGGGCCACAGCCAGGGCGCGCGGATGCTGCTGGATCTCCTGAAGAACGAGATCGACGGCAAGCCGGCCCAGAAACAGATGATCTCGGCCCTGGTGCTGGGCATGAACGCCCCGGTGGACGCCAAGGGGAGCTTCGGCTCGATCCCGCTGTGCGTGAAGGCCGACCAGGCCGGCTGCATGGTCACCTACGTCTCGTTCCGCGAGACCAGCCCGCCGCCGGCCAACAGCCGCTTTGGCAAGACCGACGACCAGGGCCGCCGCGCCGGCTGCGTGAACCCGGCCGCCCTGCTGGCCGGCAAGGCCTCGGGCGAGGAAGCGATCCTGCATTCCTATCTGAGCAGCAAGGGCTTCGGCGCCGTGTCAGGCCAGCCGCCCAAGCCGTTCGCCAAGGATCTGACGGTCTCGACGCCGTTCGTGTCCCTGCCCGGCCTGATCTCGGCGCGCTGCGTCAGCGAGGGCGACTTCACCTATCTGGCGGTCAAGGTGAACGCCGACCCGGCCGATCCGCGCACGGACGAGATCACCGGCGACGTGGTGGTGGGCGGCAATGTCCTGAAGGACTGGGGTCTGCACCTGATCGACGTGAACCTGACGATGGGCGACCTGAATGCTCTGGTCGACCGGCAGGCCAAGGCCTACGCGGGACGCTAGGACCCACCCACGGGTCCTAGCGCCGTTTTCAAGCCGGCGGCGGGTCGACATCCGCTCCGGCCCGCGCAAGGCGAAGGGTGGCTATTTCGGGCCGGCCGCCGCCTTGAACACGGTCACGCCCAGCACCATCACGATCACGAAGCCGAGCAGGAACAGGAAGAACAGGATCTTGGCGATCCCGGCCGCGGCGCCGGCGACACCCGTGAAGCCGAGCCCGCCGGCGATTAGGGCGACGATGGCGAGGATGATGGCCCACTTGAGCATGCTGGTTTCCCTCCAAGGACACACGAAAGGCGTCGTTGCAAAATTCAACGCCCCGTCGACGCACGCCGTTCCTTGTTTTCGCCGCCCGGCGCGGCTAACCCAGACGCCATGGCCTCCAAGCCCGAAAGCCCGACCGAACCCTTCAAGCGCGCGCTGGCGCACGCCGCGCGCTCGCTCGCCGAGACCCCGGACCTGGAGGTCGTGTTCTCGGGCGACGGCCCGCAGCTTCTGGGCAATCGGGCGATCCTGCCGCATCCGCCGCGCGATCTGAACAGCCGCGAGGCCGCCCGCATCCGCGGCCTGGCCGACCAGATGGCCCTGCGCCTGGCGCACCACGATCCGATGGCCCACGCCCGCGCCCGCCCGGCCTCGCCCGACGGCCAGGCCGCGTTCGAGTCGATCGAGCAGGCCCGCCTGGAAGCCATCGGCGCCAACGCTCTGGGCGGGGTGCGTCTGAACCTCACCGCCGCCCTTGAGGCCCGGCTGGAAAAGCAGGGCCTGACCCGCGCCGTCGCCACCGACCGCCAGTCCGCCCCGATGGCCGAGATCCTGGGCCTGATGGTGCGCGAGCGCCTGACCGGCGACGCGCCACCCGATGGGGCCAAGGCCCTGGTCGACATCCTGCGCAACGACATCGAGATGAAGGCCGGCAAGGACCTGGACCGCTTGGCCGCGGCCATCGACAACCAGGCCGCCTTCGCCCGGGTGACCCGCGAGATCCTCCGCGACCTCGACCTCGGCGAGGAGATGTCCGACGCCACCGAGAGCGCCGACGAGGACGACGGCAACGAGGACGAAAGCCCGACCGAGAACTCCGACGAGGACCAAGGTGAGGGCGAAGGCGAACAGCCCGAGGGCTCCTCGCCGCAGGAAAGCGAATCCTCGGACCGCGAGACCGAGGCCGGCGACGAGGAGATGGTCCAGTCCGATCAGGACGGCGAGGTCGAGGAGAGCGACGAGAATCCGGACATGGGCGACGGCGCCAAGCCCGCCCGACCCGACACCGGCCCGTTGCAAGGCGGCGAGCCGCTCTACAAGATCTTCACCACGGCCCACGACGAGATCGTCCCGGCCGAGGACCTTTGCGACGCCGAGGAGCTGACGCGGCTGCGGGCCTATCTGGACCAGCAGCTGTCGGCCCTCTCCAGCGTGGTCTCGCGCCTGGCCAACAAGTTGCAGCGCCGCCTGCTGGCCCAGCAGAACCGCGCCTGGACCTTCGACCTCGAGGAAGGGATGCTGGACGTCGCCCGCCTGACGCGGGTGATCATCGACCCGACCGCGCCGCTGTCCTTCAAGCAGGAGGAGGACCAGGAGTTCCGCGACACGGTCGTGACCCTGTTGATCGACAATTCCGGCTCGATGCGCGGGCGTCCGATCATGGTGGCGGCGATCTGCGCCGACATCCTGGCGCGCACCCTGGAGCGCTGCGGGGTCAAGACCGAGGTGCTGGGCTTCACCACCCGGGCCTGGAAGGGCGGGACCAGCCGCGACGAGTGGATCAAGGCCGGCAAGCCGGGCGCCCCAGGCCGCCTGAACGACCTGCGCCACATCATCTACAAGGCCGCCGACTCGCCGTGGCGCCGGGCCCGAAAGAACCTGGGCCTGATGATGCGCGAGGGCCTGCTGAAGGAAAACATCGACGGCGAGGCCCTGATGTGGGCTCACCAGCGCCTGATCGGTCGGCCCGAAGCCCGCCGCATTCTGATGGTGATCTCCGACGGCGCGCCGGTGGACGACAGCACCTTGAGCGTCAATTCGGGCCACTATCTGGAGCGCCACTTGCGCCAGGTCATCGCCGAGATCGAGGGCAGGAGCCCGGTCGAGCTGATCGCCATCGGCATCGGCCACGACGTCACCCGCTACTATCGCCGCGCCGTCACCATCGTCGACGTCGAACAACTTGGCGGCGTTCTGGTCGAGCAGCTGGCCGCCCTGTTCGAGGAGGAGCCTCGCGCCGTGATGCGCGCGCGCGGCCTGCTGGCCCCGCCGCCGGTCGTCACGCCCCAGGCCGGCAAGTCTCCCAAAGCGGCCAAGGTCCCGGCGTGATCGGACTGCGCTCGGCCCTCGCCCTGTCGATGATCGGCGGCCTGAGCGGCTTCGCCACCCAGTGCACGCCGCGCAAGCCGCTGCCGGTGGTGGCGGCCACACCCGCCGCGCCCGTGAAGGCCGGGCCCGAGATCGGCGTGACCGCCACGCCCGTGCCGCTGGACCCCGCCAACCCCGCCAAGACGACGCTGGAGGGCGGCTTCGCCTATGCCGGCGGCCTGGTCCTGACCAGCGCCGACACCACGCGCCTGCATGGCCTCTCTGACCTGGCGGTCGGGGCGGGCGGCCAACTGATGGCGATCAGCGACGAGGGCGACCTGTTCGAGGCCCGGCTCCAGCTGGACCAAGCCGGCCGGCTGGTCGGCCTGACCGACGGCAAGCTGCGCCCCCTGATCGGCCTCAACGGCCAGCCGCTGCAAGGCAAGCGCGAGAGCGACGCCGAGGGTCTGGCTGTGCTGGCCAACGGCGACCGCCTGGTCAGCTTCGAAGGCAATCACCGCATCTGGCTCTATCCGGCCCAGCCGGGCGGGACCTGGGGAACGCCCCGCCCCGCGCCCAAGCCGGCCACCGTGTTCCCGGACAACGAAGGCATGGAGGCGCTGTCGGCCTATCCCGCCGCCGGCCCCGACGCCTATCTGGTCGGCGGTGAGGAGGGCGAGGTGTGGCTGTGCCGCCTGTCGGCCGACTGCAAGTCGCTGCCGCCGCAGTCGGGCCCGGACTTTACCTGGGGCCTGACCAGCTTCGCGCCCTTCGAGGGAACGGCGGTCGGCACCCTGCATCGCGGCTTCGACCCAGTCCGCGGCTGGCGAGCCGTGGTGCGCTTCATCTCCGATCCGACCAAGCCCCTCGCCCAGCAGCGCACGACCGCCGCCCTGCACATCGACGGCGCCGCGCCGCGCGACAATTTCGAGGGCCTGGCCCTGACCCGCTCGCCCACCGGCGGCACGCGGCTCTATCTGCTGTCGGACGACGGCGCGATCGGCAAACAACGCACCCTGTTGCTGGCCTTCGACTGGACGCCGCAGCCCCTGCCGCAGCCGATGCCCGCGCCAGTGAAGAAGCGCCCCGTTCGCAGGCGCTAAGGCCGTTTCGTTGCGAACGAGACCATATCGTTGGTAACTATGTGATTGTATTGATATTTTTTCCCAGAATCGCAACTTCGCACTTGCAATAGGTACCGGTAACATGTAGCCATGACCTCGACGGACGACGAGGCGAGAACCCGGGGCCGTCAGAGGAACGCACCTGGAGGCGGTTGAATCCAACCTCCTTTTCAGGACTATCAAAATGATCCGTCTGCTCGTTATCGCCATCAGCGCCCTGATGGCCACCGCCGCCGCCACCTCGGCCAGCGCCGGTGAAATCACCGTCAAGGTCGCCGGCCGCGCTACGCCCGCGGTACACGCCGACATCGTCAACGCCGCCAAGCAGATCTGCGCGGACGACCTGAGCGGCAATCCGTACGCCGCCGACATCGCCCCCTACTGCGTCCGCGAAGTGGCCCGTGAAGCCATCAGCCGCACCAACAGCCGTGACCTGGTCGCCTACGACAAGGCCCAAGGCCGCAGCGTCTATTTCATGCGCGTCGCCAGCCGCTAATCCGCGGTCGAAGATCCGAAATTAAGCCCGCGAGACTTTGGTTTCGCGGGCTTTTTCGTGCCTGCTCCAGACCCTGCAATCGGTTGTTCGCGCGCGAACCTTCTATTTTGCACGCGAAGGACGCATTGCAACATAACCATTGATAACTCAATAGAACGTTGCTATATGCAACGGGACGGCCAAACAGGCGACAGACCGGAAACGGACCGTCAGGGGAACGCGTCTGGAGGGGGTTGCTCACAACCCTCTTTCGGGACAATCGAGATGATCCGCTCCATCGTTCTGGCCGCCTCGGCCATCGCTCTGTTCGCCGCCGCCCCCGCCTCGGCCGCCGAAATGCGCGTCAAGGTCGCCGGCAAGTCGGCCGCCGAAGTCCGCGCCGACATCGTCAAGGCCGCCTCGACCGTGTGCTGGCAGGACGTCCGTGGCGAAGCCCTCGCCGGCTATCTGTACCCGGCCTGCATCCGCGCCTCGGTCAATGACGCCGTGGCCAAGATCAACAACCCGGCCCTGAGCGCCTACAACACGGCCAACCCGTCGTCGGGCGCCGTCGTCGCGCGCTAAGCGACTCTAGAGCACCAAGCTTTTCAAACCCGCCGCGGCTTAGTCGCGGCGGGTTTTGCTTTGCCGGGCTCAGGCCTCGCTGCGGGCGCGGATCTCGGCCAGGGTCTGGTCGACCGACAAGCGACCGTCCTCCCAAACCGTGACCATGGCGTCGCGCCAACCCGGCTCGGGCGTGAAGCCCTCGGGCGCGGCCACGGTGCGATAGCCGCCCGCCCCATCGGTCAACAGCATCAGCCGGCCGGCCTTGCTGCGCTTGCCCGGGTCGGTCACCGGATCCTTGCTGACGTCGATCCAGCGGCCATCGACCTTGGCGGCCGAACACTTCAGCGCGAACTTCTGGGTGTCACGGTCCAGCTGTTGCAGCAGGCCGCCCCCCATGCCGAAGGCCAGGTTCTCGGCGCTGAAGCCATCGGCGACGATCCGGTCGAGGATCGCGGCGATGCTCACCGGGTTGACGCCGTCGCCCTGGATGACCCGCACATGATTCAGCACCTTGTAGCCCTTGCTGTTCACGGTGGAGCCGAAGGTCTCGTCCAGCAGGCGCAGGGTCTCGGCGACGATGGTCACCGGATCGCCAGAGTCAGGACGGACCACCAGGGTCGCCCCACTGTCGACCACCGCCTTGCGCAACGCCCCGCCCCACAGGTTCCGGACCGCGTTGAACAGGTCGTAGCTGTCGGACACCACCGAGAACAGTCCGCCCGGCTTGCCGAACCGCGCCAGCATGTTGCGATAAGCCTCGACCTCGCCGTCGCGCCCCCAGCTGGTGATCGTGCTGTGTTCGGCGGCGGGAATGGAGAATGCCGCCATCGGCTCGCCGTACCAGGCGCGGCCGCCCAGCACGGCGCTCAGGGTGTCGCTGCCCTGGAAGTTCACCAAGTGGGCCAGGCCGCCCAGGGCCGCCGATTCCTGGCTGGAAACACCCCGCGCGCCGAAGTCGTGCAGCTTGAACGGCAGTTCGGCGGCTGCGTTGTCGCTGGTCTTTTCCAGGGCCGCGCGAAGCGTCTGCTTCACCTGCCAGCTGATCGTGGCGACCGTGACCGGGTACCAAACCCGCAGCAGCAGGGTTTCCAGGTAGGACGGCAGCCAGAAGCATTCGGGATCGGTGTTCTCGATCGTCATCAGCGCCTGATGGGTCGGCACGACGGTCCCTTCGGGCACGGCGCGGATCCGAACCGGCAGGCGCCCGCCGTGGACATCGACGATCCGCCGCCAGCCGGCTTCGTTGAACGGCTCGCCGTGCAAGGCCAGCAGCTCGGTGGCCTCGTCGACCATGGCGTGGGTGACCGGCGTCGCCAGCCGCGTCTTCAGGATCGCCTGCAGGCCAAAGAAGACGGTGCGGTCGTAGCGCCCGCCCCGGCTCTCGACGTACGAGAAGGCGCCGGTCGTCCCGGGCGGATACTGCAGCCAGTGGCTGGCCTTGTAGCTGTCGGTGTCGAGGATCGGATTGTCGAACATCGCGGAAGCTCCTTCGCGCGGGGGACGGCCGCCCCGTCTATCGGGATGGCATGACAGGTTTTGATGCGGCGCTCAGGCGCCGCCGACGAAGTGTTCGAGGATGTGGAAGTGGTCCTCGAAGAATTGCTCCTCCATCAGCATCGCCTCGCTGATCGGCGCCCACCGCACGCGGTCGGCGTCATCGGCGGCGCGGATCTTGGGCAGCTCGCCGGCCGGGAAGTCGAAATGGACGGCGTGGGTGATCGTCCGCCCGCGCAGCGAGCGGCCGGGATAGTCGAAGACCTGGCGGGCCTTGATCGAGCCGCGCAGCACCGCCGGCGGAACCTTGAGACGGGTCTCCTCGTGCAGCTCGCGGATCGCCGCCTCCAGCACGGTTTCCTCCTGGTTCACGAACCCGCCGGGCAGCGCCCACAGCCCCTTGCCCGGCTCGGCGCGACGACGAACCAGCAGCACGTGCCCGGAATGGACGACCACGGCGTCGGCGGTGACGAAGGTCGGCGGATAGGGCGCAGCCGCCCAGCTCTGCCGATAGGTGCGGATGAAGGCGTCCTCGCGAGCCAGCTGGGCGTAGGCCGGCGAGCCGGCGCGGAAGGCCTCCAGCATGCCGAACACCGGCGAGGGCACGTTCGCCTCGACCAGCCGCAGAGCGCCGGTCTCGCCGGAGAACAGCCAGGTCCGCAATTCGGTCGCCGAGAGCACCTCGGCGTGCTGCACATCGACCAGAGGCCATTGGGGGAAGGCGGCCAGATAGGCCCCGGTCGCGCCATCCTTGTCGCGACCGATCAGCCCCACGCGGGCCTCCGGTCCGGCGCCGTCGGCCTCGAGGGCCTCCGCCACCAGGCGCTGGACGTCGGCGACCCAGAGGGTTTCGCTATAGAGGTGGTCGCGGAGCGGCTTGACGATCAGGCGACCGGCCTGATCCTCGGCGGCGGCGCGGATCATGACGGCCCGCTCGCTGGCGTTGAACGGATTGCGGATGGTGCGCGGCTGGCCGGCGCTGCCGACCAGGACGATGACCTTGTCGGCCAGGCGGAGCGCATGGCTCAGCACCGCGAAGTGGCCGTTGTGGAACGGCTGGAAGCGTCCGATCAGGACGAGATAGTCGTAGCGCATGAGGCTCCCCCACGCTGGTTGACGCCGCCGGTCTATCCAGCGACGAACTTATGCTAACTTTGAGCATAAGCTATTGTCAAGCGCGAGGGCGTTCCTCGGACCGGAAACGACGAAAAGCCCGCCGGGAGCGATCCCGGCGGGCTTTTTGTTCAGTCGAGAACCGTCGAGCCTTAGGCGGCGGCTTGGACGGCGGCCTTGGCCTTGGCCTTGACCTGCGACTTGATCTTCAGGGCGCGCGGCGACAGCTGCTCGTCCTTGGCGCCCAGCAGGAACACGTCCAGGCCGCCCTTGAAGTCGAGCGTGCGCAGGGCCGCGTTGCTGATCCGCAGCCTGAAGCTCTGGCCCAGCGACTCCGACTGGAGCGTGGCGGGCGACAGGGCCGGCAGGAAGCGGCGCTTGGTCTTGATGTTCGAGTGGCTCACATTGTGGCCGACCATCGGACCGATACCGGTAAGTTCGCAACGGCGCGACATAGTGATTACCTTGGCTTGGGCGAAGCCGTCTGGCTCAACAAAGAACCTGGCCCCGCATAAGATATGAATTCGGGCACACGGTTGGACCAGGCCGACCGCGCGAGAGCGGGCGATATAGGCGAAGGCTCCCCCCTGAGTCAAGGCTGGTCTGGCCCGCCGCGCCGATGTTCTCCCGCGGCCGCGAAGCAACCCCGCGCCTCACCCCCGCCTTCAAGCACGGTTCATTTGGCGCTCTATATATAGGCCGCATGAAGGAGACCCGTCGTATGCGTTCGACCACCCTCGCCGCTTCCGCCCTGGCGCTCGCCGCCGGCGTCGCCCTGGCCGGTTTCAGCCTGGCCCAGCCGGTGGTGCGCACGCCAGCCCATGGCGCCGCCCAAGGGGGAACCAAGGCGACGATCCTCCCCGGCCACTGGGAGTACGATTACAAGATCGGCGTCATCCCGGTCAGCAGCGAGACCAAGTGCCTCAAGCCCGCCGACGCCGAGCAGTTCTCGCGCGGCATCTGCACCCGCCGCTATCGCTGCGACTACACGACCAATGTCGTCAAGGACGGCAAGATCCAGCTGAAGGGCACCTGGACCGACAAGAAGGACCGCGTCTCGCCGGTCTCGGCCGAGGGCGTCTACGCGCCCGAGAGCTTCAAGATGGACATCCACATCAAGACGATCAGCGGCATGAACCTGGCCGGCAGCATGAACGCCAAGCGGATCTCCGCCGAGTGCCCGCCCGAAGAGAAGACGGGCGAAACGGCGGCGAAATAGACGCCGTCACCAAGGTCCTCGGGGAAACCGATTTGTGGTTAATCCGCTTTAAGCTACAATAGCTTGTAGGGAACAAACACTGAATTGGCCGACGTCGCCGATTCGGTCCTGATTCGTTTCGCCCCTGTTCGGCCGCGCGTTAGCACCTGTTAATCGGGGTTGGCGGAGGGATCGAACGTCGAACCCCTCTCTCTTAGAGAGAGGGAGGGGCCCGCCGCCAAAGGCGGTGGGAGGGTGAGTGGTTTCACCACTTGCCGGTAATCCTCATTCCGTCTTCCGAGTTCTTCGGGACACGTCGCCGCCAGGCTATCCGCCATCCCGGCCAGAGCCTCGTTCTGAGAGAGCGTACCCACTCACCCTCCCATCGCTGCGCGATGGGCCCCTCCCTCTCTCCATGAGAGAGGGATTCTCCATCTACCCCCCGCGCGGCGGGGCGACCGAGAATTCCAGATCGAACAGCGTCGGCGTCGCGCTGGTCCGGGCTCGCTCGATGGTCAGCAGGCGGGCCTTGGTCTCGGCGCCGCCGGGAGCCGAGAAGCCGCCCATGCCGCCAGAAGCGGCCAGCACCCGGTGGCAGGGCACCACGATCGGCCAGGGGTTCTCGCCCAAGGCCTTGCCCACCGCCCGCGCCGCGCCCGGTTCGCCCATGGCCTTGGCCACCTCGCCATAGGTCGAGACCTCGCCCGGCGTGATGGCCCGGGCGATCTCGTAAACCCGCAGGTTGAAGGCCGACTGCTCGCCCAGGTCCAGCGGGATGTCGGAGAGGTCGTCCCGGCCGCCGGCCAGCAGGTCGCGGATCCGCTCGATGACCTTCTCGATCTCGGCCGGGGGATCGCCCTCGACCGCGTCGGGAAAGCGCCGCCGCAGCCGCGCCCAGGCCGCGCCCGGCGAGCTTTCCGGCAATTGCACGCCGATCAGGCCGCGCTCGCCCCAGGCGAGGCCGCAGCGGCCGATCACGGTGTCGAAAAGGGTGAAACCCTGGGCGATCATCCGGAAAAAATAGCAGGCCTGTTGCGAGTTTCGAGGGGTGCGTCATACGTTTTCCGATTCTTGCTACGCTTGGAGGTCGCTCTTGCGCCGTTTCGTTCTCGCCGCGCTCTTCGCCGCGACCTCCCTGACCGCCGCTCACGCCGGCGATCTGCTGATCCACGGCGGTCCGATCCACACCGGCGTCGAGGCCGCCCCGACCGCCGAGGCGGTGCTGATCCGCGACGACAGGATCCTGTTCGTCGGCCCGCTGGCCGCCGCCAAGGCCAAGGCGGCCAAGGACGTCCGTGACCTCGATCTGAAGGGCGCGGCGGCCTATCCGGGCTTCGTCGACGCCCACGCCCACCTGACCGGCATCGGCCTGCGCGAGCTGACCCTGAATCTGGACCAGACCCGGTCGCTGGCCGAGCTGGTGGCGACCGTGAAGGCCTATGCCGCCGCCCATCCCGACGGGCCGATCTTTGGCCGCGGCTGGATCGAGACCCACTGGCCCGAGAAGCGCTTTCCGACCCGGACCGACCTCGACGCCGCCGCGCCGGGCCGGATCGTCGTGCTGGAGCGATCCGACGGCCACGCCAGCGTCGCCTCCAGCGCCGCCCTGGCCAAGGCCGGAGTCATGACGACCACGGCGGACCCGGCCGGCGGCAAGATCTTGAAGGCCGCCGACGGCTCTCCGGATGGCATGCTGATCGACCACGCCCAGGCCCTGGTCGCGGGCGTCATCCCGCCGCCCAGCGAGGCCCTGAAGCGCGAGGCCCTGCGCAAGGCCGGGGCGCTGTACGCGTCGCGCGGCTGGACCGGCCTGGCCAATATGAGCGTCACGGCCGACGACCTCGCCTTGCTGCGCGACGAGGCCGCCAAGGGCAGCTTCCACATCCGGGTCGACAACTATATGGACCCCAGCGGCGCGGCCGAGGTGCTGGCCAAGGGGCCGCAGGTCGACCCGACGGGCCTGATCCGGGTGCGGGGGATCAAGCTCTATATGGACGGCGCCCTGGGCTCGCGCGGCGCGGCGCTCCTTGAGCCTTATAGCGATGCTGAAGGGCTCGGATTGCAGCTGACCCCGCAAGACAAGGGCCTGGCCCTGATGAAGCAGGCCAAGGCCGTCGGGGCCCAGGTCGCCATGCATGCCATCGGCGACCGCGGCAACCGCATGACCCTGGACTGGTTCGAGCAAAGCCTGGCCGGCGACAAGACCGCCCGCTGGCGCATCGAACACGCCCAGATCGTCGCCGACACCGACGTGCCGCGCTTCGCCAAGCTGGGGGTCATCGCCTCGATGCAACCCAGCCACGCGATCGGCGACCTCTATTTCGCCCCCGCCCGCCTGGGCCAGGCCCGCCTGCACGAGGGCTATCGCTGGAAGGACTTTCTCACGGCCGGCGTCGTCGTGGCCGCCGGCTCGGACGCCCCGGTCGAGGTCGGGGACCCGCGCATCGAGTTCTACGCCGCCATCTATCGCCACAGCCTGACCGGCTTCGCCAACGCCGACTGGCATCTGGAAGAGGCCGTCACCCGCGCCCAGGCCCTGAGGATGCTGACCCTGGCCCCGGCCTATGCGGTGTTCCGCGAGAAGGAGCTGGGCACGCTGGAGGCCGGCAAGAAGGCCGACGTCACGGCGTTCGACCAGGACCTGATGACCGTCGAGCCCAAGGCGATCCTGACGGCCCGGCCGGTGCTGACGGTGGTGGACGGCAAGGTGGTGTTCGAGAAGTAGCGTCACTGGCCCCCTCCGCGCCTGCGGCGCTCCTCCCCCGGAGGGGGAAGAAGGATTGTGCGCGCGTCTTCCGCCCCCTCCGGGGGCGGACGGCCGCGAAGCGGCCAGGTGGGGGCAAGTGACATCGGCTTCACGCGGTTCACCGCTGAAGTTGGTTGGGGAGGCGACGGAGCGGCCGGGCGAACCCGGAGACCGTGATGGTTTGTGTGTTTC